>NZ_DAWBAJ010000002.1:10992-115778 GCF_052306735.1 Dysosmobacter sp.
CCGCCGGGTACCGCCGATGCGCAGCCGGGACAGGGCCCGCAGGATCAGCGTCAGCAGAACCAGCGCCAGAATGATGCCTGCCGCCGTCAGCACCATCAGCACCCCGGGGCTCAGCTCCCGCACGGTTTCCTGGATCTGGGGGATCGCCGGGTTCTCCATCTCCATCTGGTATGCGCCGTCGGTCTCCGGCGCCGGGAGCAGGGAGGCCAGGAACAAGATCAGCTGTCCCAGCAGCCGGCCCAAGGCCTCCAGGGCGGCCTTGAGGCCTGTCCACAGCCGTACCACCCCGGCCCCCGCCGGCGCGGCGGCCACGGACACCAGCAGCCACAGCAGGGCCAATACCCCCACAAAAGCGGCAGCCACCATGGCCCAGCCCCGGCCGTGAAGCTCCCCGCCGCTGCGGCGGAGGATCAGTCCCAGCAGGGAGGCGGCGCAGCCCACGCAGATGGGCAGGCAGTATTCCATGGGCTGTCCGATGGCCGACGTATATCCGGTGAAGATCAGCAGCACCAGAAAGGAGGCGTCCACCGTCAGGATCTGGGCAAAGACGGGAGGGGGCTCCAGGGCCCGCTGCCCCGCCTGGAAGGTGGGGTATACGCATACCAGCACCGTGATGATGGCCATGGCCGCCCCCTGGTAGCCGCCGGTGAGGAAGATGAGCACCAGCAGCGCCGCCAGGGCACCGATGTTGAGCAGGGTCAGGGACATCATGGTGCGCTGGCGCCGGAGGAACAGCCGGTTCACCCCAAAGAGCACCGGGCCGTAGACCGTCAGCACCAGGGGAAAGCAGCCCCCGTTGTCCCCATGGCCCATGGTGATGAACGTGACCAGGGTGCAGAGGATACAGCCTATCCCCACCAGCATGGCGAAGGTGGGCAGGGCGTGGTTTTTGGCTTCATCCATGGGCCTTCTCCTCCTTCAGATGGCAAAGCGGGACCGTCTCAAACTCCCCGTAGGGGGTCGTCTCCCGGTAGGTGAGTACGGAAAGGCAGGTATGATCCAGGTGGTGGAGCAGCGTCTGGGCCGGCAGGGGGGCGGTGTCGTAGGTGATGTAGTAGTACCGTCCCACAGAGGGGCCTGCCTCCAGCAGCGGCCCGGTGTCGAACCGGGAGGCCTGGGGGATGACATTCCCGGCCTCGTCCAGCTTCTCCGGCAGGGGATCATAGGCCGCCAGGGCGCACAGCAGCTCCTCCGTTCCGGCGGTGGCCGCCGGCAGCGTCACCGCCGGGGATGCGCTGCCCTTGCAAAGGCTCAGCCCGCAGCGGACTTTGGCCTGATCCAGCCGCACCAGCTCCGAGGCCAGGATGCTCAGCGTCTCCTCCAGGGCCTCCGGATGGGGCTCCGGGCCGCTGAAGCTCTCCCCGTCCAGCAGGAAATGGACGCTGCGGGGAAGGATGGACTCGTAGACGTTCACCGTCAGGGGCAGCCCCCGGGCCAGCAGCCGCCAGTTGATCTGCCGGGGGGAGTCGGTGGTGAGATAGTCCCGGGTGGAGCGGATGACGGTGGGATCCTCCATGACGCCCCGGGCGCCGGTCTCGGCGTTCCAGAGGTTGCGCAAAAACAGCTCCGGCGACACGTCCGTCAGCCGGGGATAGACCACGAAGCGTCCCTCCCCGGGCCGCAGCAGCGCCCGCTCCCGGCAGGTGAGGCCGAAGCCGTCCCCGGTGCGCAGCCGCCAGCCGTCGGCGTTGTAGACGCCCCGGCACTTAGCCGTCCACCGGCAGGAGATGCGGGTGGTCTCGTACCATAAAAGGGGCCGCAGGCGCATGCCGCCCACCAGCTCTGTGTTGGCCTTCTGTTCCCGCAGGGAGGCCGCTTCCCAGTCGTCGGGGCGGCGGCTGCGCTCCGGCACCAGGCTCAGCCGCTCATCCAGGGGGAAGAACAGCTCCAGCCACACCAGGGGGAAGAATTTGTCGTTTTGCAGCTCCAGCTCCAACGTGGTCTCCTGATCCGGGAAAAGGCAGCGGCTGCCCCCCGTCACCCGCACCTTCACCTGCCGCAGCGCCAGACGGCCCCACAGCCGGGCGGTGCCTGAGAGCAGGAAGATCAGCAGCAGCACCGCCGCCAGGGCGCCCTGGCCGAAAAAGGCCGCCAGCACGCCGCCCAGCAGCTCTCCCGCCAGGGCCGGCAGGGACACCAGATTGCTGGAGTGGGTCAGTATCGGCTTATCCCACATGGCCGGGCATGTCCGCAGCGGGTACCGCCGTCTGAGAGAGCACATCCTCCAGCACGGAGGCGGCGGTGGCGCCGGAGAAGCGGGCCCCGCTCTGGAGCACCAGCCGGTGCTCCAGCACCGGACGGGCCAGGGTTTTGACGTCGTCGGGGGTGACGAAGTCCCGGCCCTCCATGGCTGCCAGGGCCTTGGAGGCCCGGTAGAGGCCCCGGGTGGCCCGGGGGCTGGCTCCCATCACCAGCTGGGGATGGGAGCGGGTGGCCTCCGCCAGGGCCACGATGTACGCTGCCACCGCGTCGGAGACATGGACGGAGGCAATCTGCTTTTGTGCCTGGACCAGCTCTTCGGCGTTGGTGACGGGCTGCACGGTGTCAAAGGGGATGGCGTCCCCCAGGCGCCGCAGCATCTCCACTTCCTCTTCCGGCTGGGGATAGCCCATGCTGATGCGGATGAGGAAGCGGTCCATCTGGGCGGCAGGGAGGCGGAAGGTGCTCTCGGACTCCACGGGGTTCTCCGTTGCCAGTACCAGGAAGGGGGCGGGGAGGGGGTAGCGCTCCCCGTCGATGGAAACCTGCCGTTCCTCCATGGCCTCCAGCAGGGCCGACTGGGTCCGGGGGATGGCACGGTTGATTTCGTCGGCCAGCAGCAGATTGGTCATCACCGGCCCCTGGCGCAGCTGGAAGTCTCCGGTTTTCTGGTTGTAGATCTGCATGCCGATGATGTCGCTGGGCAGCATGTCCGGCACGAACTGGATGCGCCCGGACCGGCAGCCCAGGGCGATGGAGATGGCTTTCACCAGCGTGGTCTTGCCCACCCCCGGCAGATCGTCCAGCAGTACATGGCCGTCGGAGAGCACCGCCACGATGATGAGGCGGATGCGGTCATCCTTGCCCACCACGATTTTCCCGGTTTCCCGCAGGATGTCCTGGGAGAGTTTTTGAATGTCCATAGTCTCGTTGCTCCTTTGCTTGAAAGCCCTCCCCGAGGGCTGGAATCACATGGGATGATTGTAGCGAAATCCACCGTCAAAAGCAAGGCCGCCGGGTTCCGGCCATCGGGGGCCACTGCCGGACTTTCTCCGGCTCAGCGGATTCTTTTTTCAAAGAAAATCGATTACGCATCGTCGTTATGCTATAAAAAATTCATATGTTTTTGTGTGAGTTGTCAAAAAAGGACTTGGGCAGTCAGAAAAACCTTATCCACATCATCCATAGACACCGCCGCTCCTTCGTGGTACTCTATTGGCGCAGTCGAGAGAGGCTGCGGGCACTGCGGATGCAGAGCTCAACTTATTCAATATTCATAATAGAAAGGATGTGTTTCCCATGCGACTGCGTTCTGAAGCTGATATCCGGGAGTTCCTGGATACCGTGAAATCCTGCGAGGGTAGTGTCTATCTGAAGAGCCCCGAGGGAGACATTTTTAATCTGAAGTCTTCCCTGTCCTGCTATGTGGCCGTGGGCCAGCTGATCCAGGAGAAGGGCGATTCCCTGGAGCTGTTTGCGGACCGCCGCGAGGATCGCGCGCTTCTGATGAAGATGGTGGCCGACCTGATGTCCGAGGACACCGAGGAAGCCTGCTGAGAAGGCAACTGAAAACCGCCGTTCCTGTAAGGGAGCGGCGGTTTTTTCGTTTGCCGCCGGACGTTGACGGGGCACGTGCCGCCGATTATAATAAGGAGCAGAACATGAATGCAGAGCAGGAGGAAGCGCCTATGCTGGCCTATACCTATGTAGAACCCGGGAAGTTCCAGCTGCTGGACAAGCCCAAACCCACGCTGCGCCATCCCCGGGACGCCATCGTCAAAGTCACCCTGAGCAGCATCTGCACCAGCGACCTGCACATCCTTCACGGCTCCGTGCCCCGGGCGGTGCCCGGCATTACGGTGGGACACGAGATGGTGGGCGTGGTGGAGCAGGTGGGGGAGGCCGTCACGGCACTTCAACCGGGAGACCGGGTGAGCGTGAACGTGGAGACTTTCTGCGGGGAGTGCTTCTTCTGCCGCCACGGCTGGGTCAACAACTGCACGGATCCCAACGGCGGCTGGGCCCTGGGCTGCCGCATCGACGGCGGCCAGGCGGAATACGTCCGGGTGCCCTACGCCGACCAGGGCCTCACCAAGATCCCCGACGCTGTCACGGACCTGCAGGCTCTGCTGGTGGGGGACGTGCTGGCCACCGGGTACTGGGCTGCCAAGATCTCCGAGATCCATCCGGAGGACACGGTGCTGGTGATCGGTGCCGGCCCAACGGGCATCTGCACCCTCCAGTGCGTCCGGCTGTACGGCCCCCGGCGGATCATCGTCTGTGACAAGGATCCCGCCCGGCTGGAATTTGTCCGGGATCACTACCCGGAAGTCCTCACGGTGGGCCCGGAGCAGGTGGAGGAGCTGGTGCAGGCTTACAGCGCCCACGGCGGCGCCGACGCGGTGCTGGAGGTGGCGGGGAGCCCCGAGACCTTCCGCATGGCCTGGCGGTGCGCCCGGCCCAACGCCATCGTCACGGTGGTGGCTCTCTACGACGGCCCTCAGACGCTGCCTCTGCCGGAGATGTACGGCAAGAACCTGACCTTCAAGACCGGCGGCGTGGATGGGTGCAACTGCGCCGAGACCCTGGCTTTGATCGAGGAAGGGAAGCTGGACACCGTGCCCCTCATCACCCACACCTATCCACTCAGCCGCATTCAGGAGGCCTATGACCTCTTTGCCAACCGGCGGGACGGTGTCATCAAGGTGGCCGTCACCCCGGATCCGTAACAAGTCACATGCAGAAAAGGAGAATCGAATATGCTGGAAGCTGGCATGAAAGCCCCGGATTTTACCCTGTCCGACAAGGACGGAAACCTGGTCCGCCTCTCTGACTTTCTGGGCAGGAAAGTAGTCGTGTACTTTTATCCCAAAGACAACACTCCGGGCTGCACCCGTCAGGCCTGCGCCTTCGCCCAAAGCTACGGGGCCTTCCAGGAGAAAAACACCGTGGTCATCGGGATCAGCAAGGATTCCGTGGCCTCCCACCTGAAATTTGCCCAGAAGTACGACTTGCCCTTTGTGCTCCTCTCCGACCCGGAGCTCCAGGCCATCCAGGCCTACGGCGTCTGGCAGGAGAAGAAGCTTTACGGAAAGGTGAGCATGGGCGTGGTGCGCACCACCTACCTCATCAACGAGGCGGGAGTCATTGAAAAAGTGATGCCCAAGGTGAAGCCGGACACCAATGCGGAAGCAATCTTGGCCTACCTGTCGGAGGCATAAGACAGCATGCGGATCATCATTTCACCGGCAAAAAAGATGAAGGCGGACACGGACACGCTTCCCTGGAAAGACTTGCCCTGCTTTCTTAAGCAAGCAGAAACACTTTACAGTAAATTGCAGGGCATGTCCCGTCAGGAGCTGCAGGCCCTCTGGCAGTGCAGCGATGCCCTCACCGCCCGGAACGCCCGGCAGCTGGAAAGCACGCCAGGTCTGCGCGCGGGACTGACCCCCGCCCTTCTGGCCTATCAGGGCATCCAGTATCAGTACATGGCCCCGGGGGTATTCACCGACGGGGAGTTTGCCTATGTTCAGGAGCACCTGCGGATCCTCTCCGGGCTCTATGGGGTGCTGCGCCCCCTGGACGGGGTGGTACCCTACCGGCTGGAGATGCAGGCAAGGCTGGAAACGGAGTCTGGAAAAGACCTTTACAGCTATTGGGGAAACTTGCTTGCAGACCAACTCTATCGGGAGACGGACTGCGTGGTGAACCTGGCTTCCAAGGAGTACAGCCTCTGCGTCTCCCGGCACCAAAAGCCCGGCACACAGCTCATCACCTGCGTCTTTGGGGAGGAGCTTCGCGGCAAGGTGGTGGAGAAGGGAACCCTTTGCAAAATGGCCCGGGGCGAGATGGTGCGTTACCTGGCCCAGATCCGGGGGGAGGAACCGGAGGCCCTGCGGGGCTTTGACCGTCTGCACTACACCTTTTCGCCGGAGCACTCCGACGAGACGACCTATGTATTTTTGCGGCAGGAAGAGGCGAAGGAGCCCTGACCCAGCCTGGAAAGAGAGAGGAGAGCGCCTATGTCCATGTACGATGAGGAGCTGCAGCGGCTTCACCGGGAGACGGAGCGAAAGCGGCAGCTGGAGGTTATGACAGCGGATCTGCGGGCCCAGAAAGGGCAGCTGACGGAGAAGACCGCGGAACTGGAGCGAAGCAAGCTGGCGGAGCAGGCGGACGTGGACCGGCTGGAGGGCCACAGCCTGGCGGCGTTTTTCTACGGCGTCATCGGCAAAATGGATGAAAAACTCACCAAGGAGCGGGCGGAGGCCTATGCCGCCCGGGTGAAATACGACGCCGCTGCCCGGGAGCTGGCAGCGGTGGAGGAAGATCTGGAGCGCAAGGAGGCGGAGCTTGCCCAGCTGTCGGGCTGCGAGGCGCGCTACCAGGAGACGCTGCGCCGCAAGCAGGAGGCCCTGAAGGAATCCGGCAGCCCCGCCGCCGAGGAGATTTTGCGCCTGGAGCAGCGGATCTCCGGCCTGGAGAGCCAGGAAAAAGAGATCTGGGAGGCTGTCAGCGCCGGACAGGAGGCCCTGGCCACGGCAGA
Source organism: Dysosmobacter sp. (assembly GCF_052306735.1). Lineage (NCBI taxonomy): Bacteria > Bacillati > Bacillota > Clostridia > Eubacteriales > Oscillospiraceae > Dysosmobacter > Dysosmobacter sp. The sequence continues at coordinate 17,738 of NZ_DAWBAJ010000002.1, forward strand.
CCGGATCCTCCAGAGCCTGGACAGTGCCGACGGCTGGGCTACCTGGGACCTCTTCGGAGGCGGCCTCATTGCCGACCTTGCCAAGCACGATCATCTGGACAATGCCCAGGCGGCGGTGGAGCAGCTGCAGGTGCAGCTGCGGCGCTTCCGGACGGAGCTGGTGGATGTGGGGGATATTCAGGCGGATCTCCACGTCAGCATCGACGGCTTCCTCCGCTTTGCGGACTTTTTCTTCGACGGCCTCTTTGCCGATTGGGCGGTGATGGACCAGATCAGTAAGTCCCAGCAGCAGGTACAAAGCACCCGCGGCCAGATCGCCCAGGTGCTCTCCCGGCTGGAGGAGATGCTGCATAGGGCCCAGGCGGAGCAGTCTGCCGCCCAAACGGAGCTGGACGCCCTGGTGCTGGGGGCGGGCCTCGCCACCTGATATCTTCATAGCACGCAATCACGGAACATTTCGGAGTATTACATGGATTTTTCCCAATTCAAGGCACAATTTTCCCCCAATCTGGATCCCCAGCAGGAGGCGGCGGTCCAGACGGTGGAGGGGCCGGTGCTGCTGCTGGCGGTACCCGGCAGCGGCAAAACCACCGTGCTGGTGACGAGGCTGGGCTATATGCGGTTTGTAACGGGCATCCCCCCGGAGCGCATCCTCACCATGACCTATACGGTGTCCGCCGCCCGGGACATGTCCGCCCGCTTTGCCGCCCTGTTCGGGGAGGAGGAAGCCCGGAAGCTGGAGTTTCGCACCATCAACGGCGTGTGCAGCCGGATCATCCGCCTCTATGAGCGGACTTTCGGCCGCACCGCCTTTTCTGTGCTGGAGGACGGCGGGGAAAAGAGCGCCCTGATGGCCCAGCTCTACCGCACCCAGAGCCGGGACTTTGCCACGGAGAGCACTGTCCGGGCCCTGGAGACCGCCGTCACCTACGCCAAAAACCAGATGCTCTCCGGGGAGGAACTGGCGGCGGTGGAGGCGGAGGGCGTGGACTTCCCGGCCTTTTTCCGCTCCTACAACCAGGCCCTGCGCCAGCGTCAGCGGATGGACTACGACGACCAGATGGTCTACGCCCTGTCCATATTGCGCCGGTACCCGGAGATTTTGGAGACGCTTCAGGACCGCTACCGTTACGTTTGCGTGGACGAGGCCCAGGACACCTCCCGGATCCAGCACACCATCATCCGCATTTTAGCGGGGAAGAGCGGCAACCTCTTCATGGTGGGGGACGAGGACCAGAGCATCTACGGCTTCCGGGCCGCCTGGCCCCAGGCCCTGACGCAGTTCGACGCCGTCTATCCCCACGCCAAGGTGCTGTACATGGAGCAAAATTACCGTTCCAGGGCGCCCATCGTCCAGGCGGCGGACACCTTCATCCAGCGCAATCAAAACCGCCGGCCTAAGCACATGCGTCCCACCCGGGGCAGCGGCCCGGCGGTGCGGGAGATCTCTGTCTACGACCGGCTCAAGCAGTACCGGTATTTGTGCAAGGTGGCGGAGAACTGCACCGCGGAGACCGCCGTGCTCTACCGGGACAACGACAGCGCCCTGCCCCTCATTGACCAGATGGACCGCCAGGGCATCCCGTACCGCTGCCGCCAGGTGGAGAGCCTCTTTTTCACCAACCGGGTGGTGCGGGACATTACGGACATCATCCGTTTTGCCCAGGATCCCACGGACGGGACATTGTTTGAGACCCTCTACTACAAGCTGGGAGCGGGCATCAGCAAAGCCCTGGCCCGGGAGGCCATCGCCTGGGCCCAGCGGGAGGGGGAGACCCTGCTGGGGTACATCGCCGCCTCTCCGGCGGCCTCGCCCTGGACGAAAAAGCAATGCAAAGCCCTTCAGACCCACCTCGCAAACCTTTTGCATGAACCTGCGGACAAGGCTGTCTACCGCATCGTGCATTACATGGGCTACGGCGCCTATCTGGAGGAGCGGGGGGCCGACGCCTCCAAGGCGGATATCCTGGAGGCCCTGGGGGCCCAGGAGCCCAATCCGGAACGCCTTCTGGAGCGGCTGGAGGAGCTCCGGGCAGTGGTACAGCGGGGTTCCACCGACGAGACGTGTCCCTTTGTGCTCTCCACCATCCACTCCAGCAAGGGGCTGGAATATGAGCGGGTGATTTTGATGGATGTGGCCGACGGCCTTTTTCCCAAATCCCTGCCGGATGAGGGGGCAACCGAGGAGGAGCTGGACGCCTATGAGGAGGAGCGGCGGCTGTTCTACGTGGGTATGACCCGGGCCCGGGAGGAGCTCCAGATCGTCACCTTCCGGAAGGTGGGCCTGGAATCCGCGTTTTCCCGGGAAATCTTCCCGCCCAAGACACCGCCCAAGACAGTGCCGGTGACGCCTGCCTCAAAGCCCGTCACGGTGCGGCGGGCGGAGGAGAACCGGATCGCCGCCCAGGCAAAGGACTATATTCCCGGTGCCCGGGTGGTGCACAAGACTTTCGGCCACGGCACGCTGGTCAGCCGCAGCGGAGACATCGCCATCATCGCTCTGGACGACGGGGAGGTCAAGAAGATCGCCGTCTCCACCGCCCTGCGGTCCCGGCAGATGGGTTTGGAGTGAGAAAAAAACGGCAAGGCCCCACGGACTGTGGGCGGCCTTGCCGTTGGCTTTTATTGGCTTTTACTTGTCGAAGGACGGATTCAGATAGTAGACGTTCTTTTCATCCAGCTTATCCTTGGCCAGCCGCAGCCCCTCGCCGAAGCGCTGGAAGTGAACCACTTCCCGCTCCCGCAGGAACTTGATGACGTCGCTGACGTCGGGATCGTCGGACATGCGCAGGATGTTGTCATAGGTGACTCGGGCCTTCTGCTCCGCCGCCAGATCCTCCGTAAGGTCGGCGATGAGATCACCCTTGGCGGCCATGCCGGCGGCGTTCCAGGGGGAGCCGGAGGCGGCGGTGGGGTAGACACCGGCGGTGTGATCCACGAAATAGGCGTCGAAACCGGCGGTTTTGATCTGCTCTTCCGTGAGGTTGCGGGTGAGCTGATGGACGATGGTGCCGATCATCTCCAGATGGCCCAGCTCCTCGGTGCCGATGTCGGTGAGGAGCCCCTTGAGTTCGGGATAGGGCATGGAGTAGCGTTGGGAGAGGTAGCGCAGGGAAGCCCCCAGCTCGCCGTCGGGCCCGCCATACTGCAATAGACTATTACTCAGACAAAAAAAGACGGTAAAAAATGCGCAGGGAATTGTCTTCCTTGGAAAAGATGCAGCGGTCAATGGCTTCGTGGGCGGCGGTGTGCTTCTGCTCCATGGAGGCGCTGGGATCTCGTAATATCTCCAGACAGCGGCTGATTTGCTCCTTCATGAGCAGGTCGGCCGCTTTTTTATCTGCCGGGGCTGAGAGAGACTGGAGGCGCTGGTCGATCTGGGCGGCCCGCTCTTCCAGGGCAGACTTGGCGGCGGCGTAGCTTGTGAGGTCCTCAACGCCGGAGAGATAGGCTTCCCGCAATCGTTCCAGCTTTGCGTCCAGCTGGGAGCGCTGTTCCTTCAGCAGCGCGGATTCGTCCATGGCCTCCGGCCGGGGGCGGACAATGTGATAGGAAATGGGGATCTCCTGCTGCGTGTCCCGCTCCATCAGGGTGAGCAGCATCTCCGTCAGCTTTTCATCTGTAATATGCTGGGTGCTTTTGCAGCGGCCCCGGACGTACCCGTTGCACTTCCAGTAGTGGGGGGAGGCAAAGATCAGTGTGCTGCCGCAGTCGGCACAGCGGATCAGACCGGACATCCATCGCTTATGCTCTGTGACGGGGCGGCCGTGATACTTCCACTGGGCTTTGACAGCAGCCATACGGCGCTGAGCAGCATCCCAGGTCTCCTGTGAGATCAGCGGCTGATGCTGGGCGTCGGCCAGGATGATATTCTCATTGGAGAAGTCCCGGCGGGTTCGGCCCGAGGGGTTCCAGCGCATCTTGCCGATATAGACCGGATTGCGCAGGATATATTCGATGGTGCGGTTTTCAAAGCGGTTTCCCCGGTGGGTCTTGACCCCCATGTCATTGAGCCACTTAGCGATGGGGAAGAGACCTTCGCCGGCAATGAAGCGGTCAAAGATGGATCGGACCAGGGCGGCCTCCTCCGGAACCGGAACCAGCACATTGTTCTCCACCCGGTACCCGAAAGATGGGGTGCTCTGGAGCCCGCCCCGGCGGGCTTTCTCCGTCATGCCGCGCTTGACTTCTTCGGCAAGGTTCAGGGAGTAGTATTCGTCCATGGCCTCGATCATGGCTTCCATGATGATGCTCATTTTATCGTCGGCCAGGGGCTCACTGATGGAGATGACGTCAATGCCCAGCTCCCGGCGGAGCATGGACTTGTAGACGATGCTGTCTTCCCGGTTGCGGGCAAAACGGGAGAACTTCCAGAGAAGGATGGCGTCAAAGGGCCGGGGCTTCTGCTTGGCGGTGCCGATCATGCGGTTGAACTCCGGCCGCTTTTCCGTATGTTTGCCGCTGATGCCCTCATCCAGAAAGATGAACTCATTGGGAAGGACATAGCCATGGGCGGCGGCATACTTGCGGATCTCCACCAGCTGGGCATCCGGGGAGAATTCTACCTGGTCATCGGTGGAGACCCGGATATAAGCGGCGGCAATTTTGGGGAGCGAGTTAGTTGTTGGCAAGAGTATCACCTCCGGAATTGATATGATTGCGCCAACGGTAAGCACGGCGAAAACCAAGGGATTCCGCTTCGGATATTGAGTCGGCATAGCATTCGCCAGGCTGAGTGATTTTTACACGGTCATATTGCTGGTCCATGGGAAGATGGTAGATCTTCTGAAGATCTCCGTTCGCATCTTTTCTGATGTTGCACTTAATTCGGGGATATTCGCAGAAAGGAACATTAGGGAACAACCGAATATTCAGCAGTTCAGCGCAACGTACGGCAACCGGAGAAAAGTCGATAGTGGTTACAAAGGCGCCAATGACATTCTTTTCCGGGTGAGTGTATTGATACTCATATGTGCTGCCAGCCAGTTGAAATACATGGTTTTCATGTATCGTTTTCTCACGGGCCCACCGCTTACACTGGACTAGAACAATCGTCCCTTCTTTTTCCAGAATTAGGTCGCGGCCCATATCTTCTTTGCATTTGATAGCGCCGCTGTAATACACCGAATATCCGGATTTTTCACAGAGGTAGCCAATATATCGCTCGTATTCGATTCCGACATCCCAGGCGCTTTTTGCGCGAGACACATAACGATCCAGAGCGAGCTGATACCGTTCTGTCGTACTAAGGGATTGGTACTCTTCGGGAGAAATCCATTTGCGAAGCATTGTGTTGTCATCACAGGAAGATTCCATTTCGGAAACCGCTTCAAAAGCAGCGGAAGGAGGGAGTTCTTTAAATGAAGTCAGCCAGGGAAAGAGGGATTCATAAAAATTGAGCTGGAACTCATATTCCTTGGACCGGCGGCGCCAGGCAGACAGATCCTGCCTGATGGCCTGCTCCATTCGTTTTGCAGTTGAATGGGCTGGATGAGGTTTGGTTTCCAGATAGTCTGCATATCTGATTTCAAGTGCCTCGAAACAATCAGAATACAATTTTGCGACCCACGGAAACTTTTGGCTTGTCTCATCCAAAATATTTTGAATTCGTTTTTGCTTTTGAGATAGGTGTTCTTTCTCCTGGGCCAATGATGCTTTTTCCGCCAAAAGCTCCTTACGCTGGTCCAATAGTGCAGAAACTTCATTTTTGAGAGGAGAAAGTCCGGATTCATGGAAAAGAAGTCCGGTTTCAACAGCCAGACGAAGCATGTGCTTACATACGCGTTTCCGGATCTGACAATCAGGGCAGCTGCATGAATGAAGTGTTGTTATGTACTCAGAACCATCGGAAGATATAATACGTGCCGAAATATCAAAAGGAGACACGATGGAAAAAGAAGAATTCAAAGCAGAATAAAGGCGATCGTACGTGGAATCGTCACATTGTGCAATAGCCTGAAAAGCGGGTGTGGATTGGAGATATGGCCGTGACGAAACATTCTGAGCAAGAAGCACAGCCCGCTTCCGAACAAGCTCATTCAGGTTTTGACGATCCTTCTCAAATTGCTGCTTTTCGTATTCAAAAGTTTGCTTGGATTTATGAAAGTCTTCCTGTTCCTTCAGCAAATCTTTTCTATTACGAATAAGTTCTGCCTTGGCAGCGTCGTGTTTGGTTTTTCCAGAGAGAAAACAAAAAAATCGCACAAGGAGAGCCAGAAGAATATAGAGGACAACCAGAAAGACTGCAACCTCCAAGAAATTCACCTACTTTTCGCTTGCATAAAAATCCACATAGATCACACGGCCGACTCGTCGGATGCGGTGGGAAATGGGCTGCCGGAAGAAGATGCAGTGTACTTATTGGATTTCAGCATTTGCTTCATCTGCCCACGGATTTCTCCGCGATCCTCAGAATCCAGATTCACGTACATTGTAAAAGCAGATGCCACTTTATCGCCATACAGGCGCGTGATTTCAAGGAAAAGGCCGTCAGCAGTTAAAAGCGCATCAGCGGAAGCAGAGGAAGAAAGCGTGTCCAATTCAGCCATTGATTTTTGATCCGTCCGGCCAAGCAAATAGTCCACGCTTACATGGAAGAAATCCGCAAGACGGATAGTCGTATCATAGTTCGGCTCCCGTTTTCCTGATTCCCAGCCGCCAACAGTAGATTGCGCAATGCCAAAGGCATCCGCAAAAGATTGCTGCGATTTGTAACCGGCGGATTCGCGCAGCTCCCGGATTCTGAATCTGAAAATAATAATCACCTCTTGCGTTTATTTTGGATGAGAAAAATGCCAAATGCAAGGGGCGATTATAATTTTCGAGAAAACAAACGCAAAATGCGTTGACAAACGCAGTTAGCGATGATAGTATAAACGCAGATAGAGTTAAAAGGAGGTGCGCATATGCGTGACTGGCTGGTAGAGATCCGGGGGCCGAAATCCCAATACAAAGTAGCAGAAGAGATCGGGATTGCGCAAAGCACATACGCATCCATCGAAACCGGAAGCAGGAGGCCGTCTGTGGAGATGGCAAAGCGAATTGGCAAAGCCATGGGTTTTGAGTGGACGCGGTTCTATGAGGGAGCATAAGGAATGAATCAAATGAGTATGCCAGTATGGAAATCACCTTCGAGTTCGTCCCGGATAACGAGAAAGGGGACCCACATGAGCATTGAACAACCTATTTATGCAGCGTATCCAAACGTGAAGCCCCTCGAACTGGCGCTGATTGCAGCAGCGGCAGATCAAGGGGCAACGGCGGAAGAGTTTGAATTGGCCTGTCAGCAGATCAAAAGAAAACTCGCCATGAAGGCATCAGGCATTTTGCTTTCGGAACTCAAGCGCGACATGTAGGCCTCCCTCGATGCAGTCAAAGAATTCCTTTTCCTGATCCTTGTAAGAAGAATTTCTGTGTGTCTGATACCACGAGGAAAAATGTGCATTTGCCCAGACAAGGGCAAGGTTTTGCTCAAATGGCGTGTAATATTCGCTCATATAGTCGTAAGGCATAAAATCACCTCCTTTCTACCGGAATTATACAGCGGAGAAATACGAGGTGCAACTGGAGCATAGGACAATCTGCGCCCCACATAGGGTGCTTTCAGGAGGTGAGGGAGTTGCTGCAGGAATTGGTTACGCCCAGCGGATACCACTTCTGGGGAGAGTCGCTGGTGACCATCGACGGGGTGGACTACCCTCTGGACGAGCTGACAAAAGAGCAGCGCAGTTATGTGCTGGCGGTGCGGGACGTGAATGCTCTGAACGCGGCTTACGCCGGGCGGGCGGAGTTCCGGGCAGAGGGACTTCCGGCCTTTGAAGAGGTGTTTCCGGAGATTGCCGCGGAGCGGAAGAAGCGGAAGAAGAACGGCAGAGGGAGATGATTCCATGGAGGACCGCAAAAATGCGCCCGCCGGACAGGGCGGGCGCAGATACATAATAGAAAAAGTGTACTCACACGGGATTGTAGTGCAGAAAAAGTACGTTATTCCTCGACATCGGACCTCTCGTAGGAAATGTGGTGGACCGAAGAGGTAGGACAGACAATGAATTCCAGACCTGGAAACCGCTCCCCGATAAAATCCGTTAGGTCAGCACAAAAAGAGTCCACATTATCGGATTCGTAGAGGTTTTCCGCTGCCAGATAGAAGGAGTCGCCGAAGATCTTCACTGCCGAGAACTCTGAAACCAGCCACTCCCGCACAGGGCGAATGTCCTGAAAGACGCTGGCGGGGTGAAGCTGGACGAACAGATCGCAGGTTCCGTCGTCCGGATGGGAAGAAATGCTCTCAAAAAATAACATGGTGTGTCTCTCCCTTCTGCCGCCAGTATACACCAGGCAGACGCGGCAGTCAAAACGGGAGATCGTTTTCTTTTGCGGTGGGGTACTTATGAAAAAAGCCGAAATGCAGATGAAGTTCCAGCGGCTGCTGGAGCGGCGGCAGGAAGACATGATCCGAGAGATACAGAGCGGGGACCGCACAACGGCGATGATCTACTACGGGCAGATCTGTGGCCTGGCGGACGCCATGCGGGTGGTGGACCTGGTGGACTGGGAACAGTCCACCTATATCCGGGAGCAGGCCATGGCGCTTTACAAAAGAGAATGGAATGGTGAGGAAAATGAAGTGTGCTAGCTACCGGGGGAAAAAGCCTCGCCGTGGTCTGACGCCGGAACAGGCGGCCATCGCGGCGGTGGTAGTCATAGCGTTGGTGCTGCTGCTGACTATGCGGGCAAACAGCAGCTGGACGGGCCTTTCCTGCCGGGAGCAGCTGTATCAGGCGCTGCTGGTGACGGAGGACTGGGAATGAATTTGGGACCTTGTAAGGACTGCCGGGAGCGGTATGTAGGATGCCACGGGCAGGGGCCGGACGGCACCTGGCGGTGCGAAGCCTGGGGCCGGTGGCAGGAGGAGCAGGCCGGGAACCGGGATCGATCCGCCGGAGAGCGCTTTGAGAAGCAGATCCAGCGGGACTACATCTGCGCAAGCAAGGAGCGGTTTCGGAAAATGAAGCAGCGGGGACAGCCTAAACGGAGGTGAAGATCATGGCAGAGAAAAAACAGAGAATCCTGTGGGAAGTGGGCTGTGAGGGCCACACGGACGCATGGGTTGTGGCGGAGAACTGGGAGCTGGCCACGGTGGAAGCCGCCGCATTTTGGGGGGTGCCCTGGGGCAAGGTGGCCGCCCGGTGCGAGTGCAAACAGCGGATCCCTGGAGCGCCCCGGAATATCTGCTGCCGCTGCGGGAAGATCTACTACGGCTCATCCCATATGTGCGATGTTTGCCAAAAGACGGCTGAAACCGAGGAATACCTGCTGCAGAGGGCCCGGCGGCGGGGGTACCGCACCGGGAAGCTGGTGTGATAAAGGAGGAAGGACCCATGGTGGAAGAAGCAATCCGAAAACTCAGGGAACAGCAGGGCAAGGTAAAAGCGCGTTCCGCGCCCTGGATGGTGGCGGAGCAGCTGATGGACATTTGCCGGCGGGAATCGGCAAGTGCTGAGCTGATCGCCCAGGACCTGGACAACCCGGAAATGGGGATCGTTCAGGCGGAGAAGAAGATCAAAGCCTTTGCGGATTCCCATAAGACGGGGAACTTTGCCTGCGTGACACCGGTGGAGGCAGAGGACATCCTGCGGAAGTTCTACGGCCTGCCGGATCCCAGGCGGGACAAGCCTTTCGCAGGCGGAGCCGTATCGGTGGATCTGGCGGACTTTCTGTGAGGTGTGACGGTATGGAACAGCACGATTATGCGGCGGAGCTGCCCCAGGAGCCGCCGGAGGGACTGATTCCCTGGCTGCAAAAGCGGGGGAAGCTCCAGGAGCATGTGATTTGGTACAAGGCCGCCTGGGTGCATGATCCTCTGACTGGGCAGCGCAAGCGGATGGCGGAGCTGCGGTGCTCCGCCTGCGGCGGGACCATGTATGCCGACAGAATTCCGAATCCAGGGAACACCTTCGGATATCTTGACCCGGAGAGCAGACATCCCGTGTCAAACGGAAACCACGTCCTCTGTCCCATGTGCGGCTGCAGCGCCGAAGCCCTGCACATCGGCCGGGGCCGGGGAGGACACTGGGGGAAAGAATACTGGCCCCTGACTGTCACCCGGGTAGGAGACAAGCTGGCCCTGGTGGGCTGGTGCGTGGGAAAGTTCATCCGCTGCACTGGGGAGGAGCTCATCTCCTGCCGGCAGTACGAGGCCTATGTGGTGGAGGAGCACAAGGTAGTGCGGCTGATGGGCTACATCAAATGGATGACTACCATCAGCTTTTTCGGACATTGGGAGCAGCGCAAGACCTGCCTGGACAACTGGGGCGAGGCTGATCTGGTGTATCCCTGGGACCGCAGGCTGCTGATCGGCTCCACGGCGGAGAACAGCAAGCTGGACCTTTACATGAGGGCGGCAAAGGAGCCCTATCCCGTGACCTACCTCCGCCTCTGGCAGCGGCACCGGAATATCGAGAACCTGGTGACCCAGGGCTGCGGTGCTCTGGTGGGGGAAATGATCCGGGATGAATCCTACCGGTACAGCTATGAGCGGGCCAGAGGCGTACCGAAATTGCCGGAAATCAACTGGAAGGAAAAGCGCCCGGCCAAAATGCTGGGCCTCACCAAAGAGGAATTCCGGTCCTGCCGGGCGTTCAAGTGGACGACAGAGGAGCTACAATTCTACCGGCTGTGCCGGGAGAAGGGCATCAAGCTGCGTATTCCCGAGGATCTGGAAGACTGCAAAGCCGCCCGGCTCCATTGGTGCCGCCGGATGGTAGAGGAGGAGAAAGCGCCTCTTCTGCGGACGGTGCGGTATCTGAAACGGCAGAGCACAAAGGATCGCCGGGCAGATGGACATATTTTGGAGGATTACTGGCGCATGGCCCGGGGTGAGGGCTACGACCTCACCGACGAGCACGTCCGGTTTCCCAAGGATCTGCTGCGGGCACACGACCGGGTGGCAGAGGAGCTGCGGGCCCGGGAGGAGGCCAAGCGGGCCAAAGACCGGGCGGAGAAAAACAAGAAGCTGCAGGAGGCTTTTGCCAGGCAGCTGGAGGCTCTGGCGCCGCTGGCATGGAAGCACGGCGGCATCCTGATCCGGCCCTGCGGGGCGCCGGAGGAGCTGGACACAGAGGGGAAGACCCTGAGCCACTGTGTGGCCACCTACAAGGACAAGCACGCCGGCGGAAAAACGGCAATTTTTTTCCTGCGGAGGGCCACTGAACCGGACAAGCCCTGGTACACCTTAGAGTTAAACCTAGAAGACTTTACAGTGATCCAGAACCGGGGAAAGTGCAACTGTGGCAGGACAAAGGCGGTGGAGGCCTTTGAGGCGGCGTGGCTGGAGCATATCCGGCCCATGAAACAGCAAAAGAAGAAAGGAAAAGGTGCGGCATGAGTTTGGAACAGGCAAAGGCCCTGGCGGCGGAGCTGGGGATGGAGGAACCGCCCCGGGTGGATCCCATGGAGGCGGCCTATAAAATGACGGATACCTATTACAGGCAGCAGATGGAGGCCCGCGCCCGCCGGGAGCAGGAAGAGGATGACGGGGAGGGGGCCATCCTGGCCCGGGACTTCGGGATGAACGGGCAGCCGCCCGCAGAGGAAAAGCCCCTGGACCTCATCACGGAGGAGATTCTCTTTTACAAGCGCCAGGCCGGCGGCGCCATCATCGAAATTGGAAAGCGATTGCTGGAGGCCAAGGCCCAGCTGGGTCACGGGGAATGGCTGCCCTGGCTGCGGGAAAAAGTGGACATTTCGGAACGGCGTGCCCAGGAATTTATGCAGATTGCAAGGGAGTATTCCAAATCCGCGGAAATCGCGGATTTGGGAGCCTCCAAAGCCTTGGCGCTCTTAGCTTTGCCGGAATCTGAGCGGGCAAATTTCGTGGCTGAGACCCACTCTGTGAATGGGGTGGAAAAGACAGCCTCGGAGATGACGGCCAAGGAGCTGAAAGAGGCCATCCAGGCCCGGGACCGGGCCCTCCGGGAAGCCCAGGAGGCGGATGCCCGGGCCAAGTCCGCCGAGGAGAGCCGGGCCAAGATGGAGGCGGACATGCGCCAGCTCAAGGAGCTCCAGCAGCGGGCCCGGGAGGCCGAAGAGGAGAAGGCCCGGCAGCTGCAGGCGGCGGAGGAAGAGCTCCAGGCCCTGCGCAGCCGCCCGGTGGAGGTTGCGGTGGAGGCCCGGGACGCCACACCGGAGCAGCTGGCCTCCGCCCGGGAAGAGGGCGCCCGGCAGGCCCGGGAGGAAGCGGACAAGGCCCACCGGAAGGAACTGGAGGAGATGGAGCGCAAAGCCCAGGACAACGTGAAGAAGCTCCGGGAGGAGCTCAAACAGGCCCAGTCGGCGTCCCGGGAGGCCAATATCCGGATGCAGGAGGCGGAACAGGCGGCAAGATCGGCGGAGAAGAAGGCGGCGGACGCCGCCCGCCTGGCCAAGGTCAGCGCCAATGAGAATATGGTGACATTCCGGGTGCTCTTCCAGTCCGCCCAGGACACCGTGAACCGCATGGCGGACGCTGTGGGGAAGGAAGGCGCGGAGAATCAGCAGAAGATGCGCGCGGCCCTCCGGGCACTGGCCCAGGCCATTGAAAAGGCGGCGGGAGCATGAAAATTGAAGCGCCCTGCCGCCTGGGGGAGCGGTTTGACTGCCGCAAGTCCTATTCCAACGGGCGGTTCACCCTGACGGGCCTGACGTTCTTTTACTGGGAGTCCAGCCTGTTCCCGGGCACTACACTCTGCGGGAAGCGGGATGCCCAGAACCGTCTGGAGAACACCACGTTTTTTGAGCCCGGGGATGCCGAGAGCGGCGTCCGGATCTCCTTCGAGGTGCCGGACGCCATCGTGATCCCCGGGTACCCGCTCTCTGAACTGGGCCTTGAAACGAAGGCCGTGGGGCACCTGGCAGGGGTGTCTCTGACGGAGGAGGGGTGGGCCTGGTCCGTGGCATACGGCAAGGACTATGGAGGGCCCATGGAGCGGGTCCGGACGGAGGAGCTGGACCGGATGTTTGAGCCGGTGTTGCCCCTCCATGCGGTACAGGTAAACTGGAAGGAATTTTTGCTGTGAGCGCTGATGTACGGGGAGGAATTGTGATGCAGATGACAGATGCGGAGATCCTGCAGTCATACCGCGGGGCCAAGGACCCTGTGAAGCAGATCGGTGTGCTGGCGGATCTCAACTGTGTCAAGGAGGCGGAAATGGCACGCAAGCTGCAAGCGCTGGGGGTATCGGTGGAAATACCGCCGGAGAAGCCCCAGCCGGTAAGAAAGCCACCGATCCCCACCTTTGATGTTGCCCGGGCGCTGGAGCTTCATGCAGAGGGACTCTGCGACCTGGATATTGCGGAGCGTCTTGGGGTGAAGCAAAGCAACTTCGCCGCATGGCGACGCGGACAGGGGCTGAAAGCCAATGCCAAAAGGGCGGAGAAACCGAAGAAGCAGACTGTGCAGACGGACCAGACTGTACAGGAGACCGCCGGGGCCATGTCTGTCGGCAGGATGGCGGAGATCTTCGCCAGGATCGCAAAGTGGCATCCGGATGCACAGGTGACCATGGACGGGAAGCCCATCGCGGCGGTCATGCTGTCCTCACTGTTTGACAGTACGGCTGATGCAGAGGTCCAGGTGTTTTTGATGGAGGGATAAGCGTGCAGGAAGGGGATGCGAAAGCATGCTGACCGTCACCGTACAGGTCAAGGCACCGCCGGATATGGCCCAGGCTGTGAAAGAGGCCCTGGCTATGTGGCTGGAACGCTATGGGGACGCCCACGTGGTGTCTGTTGTGGCGAAGGCCCCGGAGCAAATGCGGATTGGGAGGGAGCGAACAACATGAGCAAGAAAAATCTGCGCCGGGTCTCTTTGCTGATTACGGCCCAGTCGGCCTACAATCTGGAACGCCTGAGAGCCATGTGCGGATACCGGGAGATCGGAGAGGTAGTGGACAAGCTGGTCCGGGAGAAGATGTGCTCTTTGCATGTGGAACAGCCCCGGGAGCGGAGCACGCGGAAAGGAGTCTGAGTGGAGATGCCGTGTGAGCAATGCTGGCTGCGGTACAGCAGCTACTGTATGGGATGCCGGTACTGGGCCAATGGGATAGGACTGGAGGGATAAAGGTGAAGAGGTACACAAAGAAACCGGTCACAGTTGAGGCAATCCGGTGGACAGGAGAAAACCTGCAAGAGCTGAAAAATTTTGTGGGAGACAGCCTTGAGTACGACATTCTGGACGCCGCGTGGGAAGTTGGAAAAGGACCGGTAATGGTAAATGTGAGAATCCGAACGCTTGAAGGAATTCACCACGCCTCTGTGGGGGACTTCATCATCAAAGGAGTACACGGAGAGTTTTATCCGTGCAAACCGGATATTTTCCAGGAGACATACGTTGAAGCGGAGGTCTGACATGGAGCGGTTGACAAAGAGGATCGGCGCGTTTGTTTATTACACAAAAGGGAAGTACGAAGATACGATTCCAGCTGAGTGTGAGACACAGGATGTACGGAACATTTTAAGTTGTCTCGCTGCCTATGAGGACACCGGACTGGAGCCCAAGGAGATTGAGCGTATCGTGGACGCCTACGGCCGGGGGCTGTCTCTGCGGACGGAGTCCGCGCAGCGGCTGGAGATGATCCGGGAGATCCCGGACGACCGCCTGCGGGAGATGGTGGAGGCTGAACGGGATGGGCGGTGCGTAGTGCTACCGTGCAAACTGCACGACAAAGTTTTCTTTATAGAGAACGGCTGCGTGAAAGAAACGGAAGTAGATTCTTTCCACAACTGGACAAGTGGACGATGGAAGATTTCTACACACACAGACAGAATGTTTGACCATTGGATGGGGTACGAAATCGACTTTTCTGGCATAGGCAAAACCGTATTCCTTACCCGCGAAGCTGCCGAGGCCGCGCTGAAAGGAGAACAGGATGGCTGAGTACATTGACCGGGGTGCGCTGCTTGATGTGATTGCAGAGCGGAACCGGAATACCTGCAACGGGACGATGCATTGCCTCCAGATGAAGCGGATAGTGGAGGCAATCCCTGCCGCGGATGTGGTCCCGGTGGTGCGGTGCCGGGAGTGTCAGCACGCTATTGCGGATTCCCTATTCCCGGGTGGAATAATCTGCCGTTTGACTAGCAGCGTAGTTCTTCCAGATGGGTTCTGCTGGCGAGGGAAGCTGCAGACAAACGCAGAGAGGGAGGGGTGAACGGTGGACTGTTTTAATCACGGATGTCCATTCAGGGTAAACGAGACCAGCAACGCAAACCGATGCGAGTGCGTCGTATGCCAGAATAAGACCACGAGCGATGTGATGATCCAGAGCAACCGGACGCTCACTGAGGAAGAAGTGGATCGTGCGGTAAAACGTATGCAGGGAGAGGGTGATTGGGCGTGAAACAAAAGAAACATCGATGCCGGGCGGTGGTCGCCACGGCGCCATGCGGGCAGCAGGCGGTCTACCCGTCCGTGTCTACCGCGGCCCAGGAAACCGGCGGGCAGGTATCCCGCATTACATATGCCTGCCGGACGGGGATCACGTATAAGGGGATCCGCTGGATGTATGCGGAGGAGATGGAGAAAACGAAATGAGAAGAGAAATCAAAGAGGCGGCAGTCTATGCCGCCGTGAGCCTTGTGGTATTGCTGCTGGCGGCCTGGAACTTCTGGCTGCGCCAGGCGGCGCTGGGCGGCCTGGTTCTGGTGGTGGGCTGGGGATGTCTCGCGGTGAATTCTTTTCTCCTGGGAGCCCGGTATGGGTTGAACAGAGCCTTTGACCGGTCCAGGGCCGTCCCGGAGATCCCGGGGCGGCGGAAAGCTCTGACACAGGAGTTCCGATGCCCGGGCTGCGGATGTACCCAGTTTACCAGGGCCGCCGGGGCGCATATCTGCATCTGCTGCGGAGCAGTCATCACAAAGGGCAAGGAGGCAGACCGGCATGGGGAGAGCGAAATGTGAGCGGTGCGTGTTCCGGGCACAGGCCGGTGCTGCGTACCGGTGCGACTACTGTGCCATCACCGGGCATACCCGGCTGGCCGCTCCGCCGGAAACGTGCCGGCACTTTCAGGCGGGAGCGCGCATCGAACGCAACCAGGAGAACAAGGCTGCGTTCGTGGAAGCGACGCCCCGGCCCAAGGTGCGGCGCGGCGGATCCCAGCCCAAATATGACTGGGGATACGGCAGAGCGCTCTACGACCAAGGGAAAAATGACGTGGAGATCAGCAGAGAGCTGGGCTGTGCTCCGGACACAGTGCATCGATGGCGCAGGAAACTGGGCCTGCCGGCAAATGCCGGCCCCAGGGGAAAGCACGTCAGGCAGGAGGCATCTGTATGAAAAAGGAACCGCCCCGTTTCGGGGCGGCATCCTCAAAGGTCCTCCAGATCGGCGGCGGGAAGGTCTTGTTCCAGATTGTCCCGGCCAAGGTCTGTGTCGATCACCGGGTAAATCTCGGCGGGAATCGGCTTTTCGATCCGGTCCGGACCGGGCCGGGAGATCCCGGGCTTTTTCTTGTTCATTCCGATGCCTCCAACGGAGTTTCAGGTTTGCTGCTCCGCCTTTTTCTGAGAATCCCTGTTTTGGTAATACTCTCCGATTTTGGTGAGCATGCCCAGGGAGCACAGATCGATGCCGGAGCGGTTAATGGCGGCTTGAATGTCAGCGGGAAGCGTGTTCCAGTATGCTTCCATTTTAGGGTCTTGATATTTCATACGATCACCGCCTTTAGGATGTCCAAAGGGATGAGATTTATCAAAAAAATTCGAAAGGAGACGAAACGATGACGGGACTGCGGGACCCGGAGGTATACATCCCAAAGTTTTTGAAGATCCGCACCAAGGAGGGGAAGATCACCGCCCTGCGGCCCAAGCCCGCCCAGCAGATGTTGCTGGACGCGGTGAAGCGGGAGCGGGAGGCCGGGCGGCCGCCCCGTATCCTGATTCTCAAGGCCCGGCAGCTGGGCCTTTCCACCATCACTGAGGGGATCATGTTCCAGGACAGCGCCACCCGAAAGCTGGTGCAGACCCTGATCGTGGCCCACCGGGACGACTCCACCACCAAGCTCTTTCGCATGAACAAGCTGTTTTTCGATTACCTGCCCCGCCAGCTCCAGCCCATGTGCAAGCACTCCAACGCCAAGGAACTGGTGTTCGAGAACCCCACCCGGGATCCTGTGGAGAAGCGGCGGCGGCCGGGGCTCATGTCCTCCATCCGCTGCGTCACCGCCAACGACGGCATGGGCCGAAGCGAGACCCTCAACAACGTCCATCTTTCGGAGTTCGCCTTCTGGAAGGGAAACAAGAACGAGATTCTGGACGGCGTGATGCAGGCGGTGCCGGCGGAGCTCAACACCCTGGTGGTCATTGAGTCCACTGCCAACGGCTACAACGAGTTCAAGGACCTGTGGGATGGGGCGGTGGCTGGAGAAAACGGCTGGGTGCCGCTGTTCATCGCCTGGTTCCATGAGCCAAAATACCGCATGGAGGTAACCGAGGGGACCGTCTGGGACGAGGAGGAACGCGCTCTCATGGAGGCCTACCACCTGGACCCGGAACAGATGGCCTGGCGGCGGTGGTGCATCGCCGTCAACTGCCACGGGGACAAGCGGAAATTCCAGCAGGAATATCCCTCCACCCCGGAGGAGGCCTTTCTGTTCTCCGGCACGCCGTTTTTCAATAACGAGGACATTCTGCTGCGGCTGGCCGCTGCACCTGAACCGGCGGACGTGGGGACCTTTTCCTATCCGGAGCCGGAGGCCGGGGAAGCGCCTGCCGGATGGGCGTGGAGCTCCGACCAACGGACCGGCTTCATCCGGGTATTCGCGCCGCCGGAGCCGGGGGCGCCCTACGTCATCGGCGGCGATACTGCCGGAGAGGGCAGCGACAAGTTCACCGCCTGGGTGGTGGATAATCGCACCGGCACCCAGGTGGCGGAGCTGGAGTTCACGTTTTCCGAGCTGCTCTATGCCCGCCAGATCTACTGCTTGGGCATGTGGTACAATGCCGCCCTCATCGCCGTGGAGACCAACTTCTCCACCTACCCCGAGCGCAAGCTGGAAGAGTGGTACTATCCCAATCTCTATGTCCGGGAGCGGTTTGATACCTACACCCGCAAGAGCGTGAAGGCCTTCGGCTTCCAGACCACGCCCCAGACCCGGCCGGTGATCCTGGCAGGCCTCCACGCAGTGATGGAGGAAACGGCGGAGCTGGTGGTGAGCCGGAACACCCTGCGCCAGATGCTCCACTTCGTTTACAACGAGGACCGCAGGCCGGAGGCAGAGGAGGGAGAGCACGATGATCTGGTGATGGCAGCGGCCATCTGCCACTTTGCAAGGACCCAGCAGCGGGTGACCATGGAGCATCAGGACGCCGGAGACACCTCGCACTGGACAGAGGACATGTGGGAGGACTACCGAGCAGCGGACGAGGCCGGAAAGCGGCGCCTACGGAAACTCTGGGCCAGACAGTGAGCATGGAAACAGATAAAAAGAACAGGCCCGGTTGGGCCTGCAAAATAAGGAGGAAACAGTTATGAAACAGTACATCGGAACCAAGCTGATCCAGGCAGAGCCCGCACTGCGGTACAGATCCGGAGAGGAGGTCCTGATTGTGGAGCTTTGCCGGGAGATCACAGAGCAGGAGGAAGCCTTTATCAGCCGAGCAAGCAGCTGCGAAATTGGCTACCGGGTCCGGTATTCCGACGGATACGTGAGCTGGAGCCCTCAGGAGGTCTTTGAGGCGGCGTATCGCCCCACAGATTGCATGAACTTCGGCCTTGCCATCGAGGCTGCCAAGAAGGGCGCAAAGATCACCCGGCGGGGCTGGAACGGCAAGGGAATGTGGGTGGTATACCGTACCGGATATCCCGATGGTATCCCCTGCAACAAGAACACAGCAGAAGCGGTGGGCATCCCGGAGGGGACACTGTTCCGGGTGCAGCCCTATCTGCAGATGAAGTGCGTGGACGGCAGTTTTCAGATGTGGCTGGCAAGCCAGAGCGACATCCTGGCAGACGACTGGGAGATTGTTGAATAAACGCAGTGCGCGGCCACCGGGCCGCGCCGGGGGCCATGAATGTGACCTCCGGCGGAGCCCGGTGAAAAAGACCGACCGGCCATCTCAGGGCGGGTGGAATCAATTATTTTCAGAAGAGAGTAGCTGGGTGGTACCAATGGCCACTGTTCGAAATTGCAAGAATTTTGATTCACCTTCGAAGCACAGAAGCACCTTGAATCGAAGCTCCTGCGAATAGAGATTTCCGTATATATCTTGACTTTTGATGGTGAAGCAAACTGTGCATTCATTGCCAAGAGACTCAAAGTATTCGTAACTTGGATCTAGGATGTAGTACACGCTTTCACCATTCTTTATATGAAAGAGGTCAACAGGGTAATCGTTGAAGAGAAGTTTTGCCTGGAGCGCAGAGCCACAGCCACAGTTTCTCAGCTCTATATAGTTGCAGTCTGGGCAATCATCAAATATAAGCCACTCCTCCCAACTATCTTCGTGGAGGTCTCCGGAAGAACCAATGAAAAACCACTGATTAGCAGAGTCTTTGGCATATGATCGAGAAACATGACGGATTCGGCAGTCAAATACCGGCATTGCAGCAAGGCGGCGGCTTTTTTCACTTTCCTCATGCTGCCTGCGTGCTTCCCGGCGGTTATCATACAGGGCTGCCAGAGCAGGCAGGCAGCCGATGGCGCCGCCCAGGTAGCTGCCCCAGAAGCCAAGCCAGGTAGGAGCGTTCAGGGATGCATCCGTCGGGATTGAGAGCCCCATGAGAGCGTTGACGATGGCGGCAAGCAGAAGAATACCCAGGATATAGAGAAAAATCCAAAGGGGAAGTTTTCCTGTTTTCAATGTGAAGCACCTCCGGTGGTTTTTTACCCAATATAACCTGATATCCAATATCTGTAAAGTTACATATGACACATTTCTTTCCATTTTGATACGCGCACGCGCGTATCTGCCGGGGTTCTTCAACGCCTAAGTTTGTGGGGAAGCAGATTTACGCGGTAGAAGATATAGGGCTCAGACATCCTCGCAGGGGGGATCCGGAAGAGAACGCAAGAAAAGACAAGGGGGCTTGCGCGGAGGGGCGCGCGGGTACTTCTGCTTTTATCGCGCGGGAGGGGAGAGACAAACATGACAAGAAACACACAGGGACAGGAGGGGCTGTACATGGTGACAAAGATCATTTCCGGCACCGTGGTGGAGCGGCGCAAGACCCGCATCACCCGGCGGCCTGCCAAGCGGGGCGGCAGGGTCCGGGGCAACAGCAGCGAAAAAAAGATCGTGGGGAACCGGGAGCACGCCAAGCTGGCCCTGGCCCGGGTCCTCAACTGCAACTTCGCCCCCGGGGATCTGTGGCTCACCGCCAAGTTTGATCCCCGGGGCCTGGAGGAGATCGGCGGGACCTATGATGGGGCCAAGGCCGCCGGAAAAAAGTTCATCGCTCGGCTGGTATACCGCCTGCGGAAGCTGGGCCTCACCCCCAAATGGGTGCTGGCCCCCTCGGAGATCGATGGGGAGACCGGGGAGCTGGTACGGCCCCACGTACATATCGTCATCAGCGGCGACGCCTTCTCGCTGCGGGACAAGCAGCTCTACCTGGGCGCGGAGAGCGTGGACGCCATCTGGGGCCTGGGGTGTGTGGACGTGCAGTTCCTGCGCCACCAGGCGGACTACAAGCCCCTGGCGGATTACATCGTCAACCAGAGCCGGGGCGTGCCCGACGAGAAAAAGTGGACATGCTCCCGGAACATGAAAAAACCCATCGTTCGCCGGGAGGTGGTCACCAGCGGCGGCCAGCTGCGTGTCCCCGCAGGCGCCCTGGAGCTGCCCGGGACCCGGTATGACCCGGAGAAGGGGCAGAACTTCGTGCGCTACATCCCCAGGGTGCGAGATCCCCGGGAAAAGATCGGCGGCCACAAGGAGATGGCCCTGGCCATGGTCGGCGAAGAGGAGGGTGACGGAGATGGGTTTTAAGAAGCTGCGCGGTGTCTCCTTGCCGGAGGAAAAACAGGGGCTGATCCGTTATACCTGCCTGACCTGGGACGAGCAGCCCCAGTACGTCCAGAAAAAGATCCGGCGCCTCTGCGAGCAGTGCGGAGGCGCTGAAAGTGCTGCCCTGTGGGAGGTCATGTGCACGAAACGGAGCATCACCGCCATCGCCCAGGCTCGGTTTACTTCCGAGAGCGCTCTGTACCGGATGCGGAAGCGGTTTTACGAAAGCTGGTGAACCGCGCTGAACGTCAGACAGCCGGAAACCCATTGCGCCGGAAGCGATTCCGGCGCTTTTTTCTGCCCGGAAAAGTGGCGATAACTGGAGGTTATGACATGCTAGACTGTGATAAACAGGAATGATTTCCCGGGGCAAAGGAGGCAGAGACCATGGCAGAAGAGCGCAGCGTGGAGGAGCTGGGGCGCAGACTTCGGCCCCGGGAACGCCAGTTCGTCCGGGAGTATCTCCAGGACCTCAACGGGACGGCGGCGGCCATCCGGACCGGGTACAGTGAAAAGAGCGCCGCCAGCCAGGCAAGCCGCCTGCTGCGAAAGCCGGAGGTCCGGGAATACCGGGACGCCCTGCTCCAGGAGCAGTTCGACGCCATCGGCGTAACGAAGCACTCCCTGGCGGCCGCGGTGTGGGAGGTATACCAGCGGTGCATGGAGAAAAAGCCGGTGCTGGAGTGGGACAACGCCACCCGGGAATGGGTGGAATCCGGCTTTTGGCAGCTGGACAGCAAGGGGGCTCTGCGGGCTCTGGACCTGCTCTCCAAGATGCTGCCGGGGCTCCGGCAGGAGGATGACGGCGGCAGCTATGAGGACCTTTTGGACCAGGAATAAGCGGGAGGCAGATATGGACAACACAGAAGATATGCCCCGGAAGCGAAAAGAGCGCCTCTGGTACTGGCAGAACGTTGTGAAGCTGGACGAGGAAGCATGGCAGGGCGTCCGGGACAACATGGATAAACAAGAGCGGCTTTTGCGGGGCACCGCTGCCATCACTGCCCCGGACGGAACCACGGCGTCCAAACAGGCCGGGTACAAGCGGAACCTGGTACAGGAGATCATCGAGACGGAGGTGGACTCCAACATCCCCCAGCCCAAGGTGACGGCCCTATACCAGGAGGATGAGGACCTGGCCCGGATCATTGAGGACATGCTCCGCAACGAACTGGACCGGCTGCCCATGGAGGTCATCAACGACCTGCAGGAGCGGGTGACCCCCACCCACGGCGCGGATTTTTTGTGGGTGGACTGGGATCAGACCGTATGCACCCACACCACCCTGGGAGACACGAAAGTGCGGGAGATCCATCCCCGGCAGTTCGTCCCCCAGGCGGGGGTTTACGACATCGACGAGATGGAGCACTTCTGCATCAAGATCCCCCGCACCTGGCAGTACATCCTCCGCCGCTACCACAAGGATGTCCGAGAAGAGGACGAAGAGGACCGGGGGGTTCGATCCCAGGTGGATGAGGCCGTGCCGGACGGAATTGTGACGGAGTATCTGGTGTTTTACCGCAATGACCGGGGCGGTATCGGCCGGTACAGCTTTGTGGGGGACACGGAACTGGAGGATCTGGAAGACTGTCAGGCCCGGCGGAGGAACATCTGCAACGGCTGCGGCGCGGAGGGAAACGGCGTCAAGTGCATGCACTGCGGCGGCACGGACTTCCGCAGCGAGTTGCAGGAATATGAGGAGCTGACGGAGGAGCTGACGCTCTTTGACGGCACCGTGCTTTCCGCCTGGGAGGATGAAACCGACGAATACGGATTGCCGGTACCCGATGAGACGGAGCCGCCGGAGATCCTGGACGTGCTGGGCGGCGGTCTTCCTGGTATGGGTGGAATCGGCGCGGCGGTAGTGGCCAGGCCCACCCGAAAGCGGCCCCGGCGGATCCCCTGCTATACCCCGGGGATGTACCCTATCGTGATGCGCAAAAACGTTTCCATGGCCGGACAGCTGTTGGGCGGATCTGACGCCGACGCCATTGCCGGGCAGCAGAATGAAATGAGCAAGATCTCCGGCAAGCTCTCCACCAAGGTCATGAGCGGCGGCAGCTTTACCACGAAGCCGGAGGATTTGAAATTCGAGTTCTCCGACCAGGACGGCCGGGTGCTCTCGGTGAAGTCGCCCCAGCAGCTGGACATGATTCACACCTACAACACACAGGTGGACATCTCTGCGGACCTGCGGTACCGGGCGGAGATCTACGAGGAGGCCCGGAACATCATCGGCATCACCGACGCCTTCCAGGGCCGCAAGGACGCCACCGCCACCTCCGCTGTGGCCAAGCAGTTTTCGGCGGCCCAGGCGGCGGGACGGCTGGAGAGCAAGCGGATCATGAAAAACGACCTCTACCAGCGGCTCTTTGAGCGGCTGTTCAAGTGGAAGCTGGCCTACGCCGACGAGCCCAGGCCCATCGTGACCTACAACGCCCAGGGCCAGCGGGAGTACCGCACCTTCAACCGATGGGACTTCCTGCGGGTGGATGCGGACGGACAGCCATACTGGAACGACAACTTCCTGTTCTCCTGCGACACGTCGGCGCCCCTGGCCTCCAACCGGGAGCAGATGTGGCAGGAGATGCGCTCCCAGCGCTCCGAGGGGGCCTTCGGGGACCCCACCAGCCTGGATAGCCTCATTCTGTACTGGTCCATGATGGAGCAGCTCCACTATCCTATGGCGGGTACCATCAAGGCAGAGCTCCAGCGGCAGAAGCAGGCCCAGGAGGAGGCGGCTGCGCAGGCCGGAATGGCGCAGATGGGCGCCGCCCAGCTGGGAAGCGGGACCGGCGTGGATCCCAACGTGCTCCAGAGCGCCTGGAACGGGACGGCCCCGGAGGGAGGGATCACGCTGTGAGATGCCCCAGATGCGATACGGAGGCGGCGGTGATGTCCGCCCGGGAAGAGGTGCGGGACGGAAAGTGCGTCCGGGTGCTGACTTTCCAGTGCCGCAACAAGCGGTGCGGAGAGTATGACCACGCCATTGGAGAACAAATGTTCGATAAACGCTGACAGCGCCGGAGACGGCGATGGATGGAAGAACGAAAGAGAGGAGGAACCTGGCATGAAGGAGAGAGGCTACATGGGCCGCATCAAAAGCGGCGGTACCCTGGATGTGACGGCACCCAACGGCTCCAGCGCGGGCAAAAAGGGGACCGTCCGCATCACCGGCACCGACCTGCGCAGCGGCGGCGGTACCACCAGCCGCAAGAGCAAGTAAAGGCGAAAGGAGATCAGTATGGACGAGTATCAGGAGGTATTCGGGATCCCGGCAGAAGCGGCGGAGGAGACCGCCCCTGCCGGGGAGGGCGAAAACGAGCGGGAGGACGCCGGTCCCGCCCCCGAAGAAGGCGAAAGAGACCAGGATCCCGCCGTCCCTGGCGCTGAGGAACAGCAGGAAGAGCCCGCCCCCGGCGCCACTGGCCCGGAGGAGGGAGAACAAGCGGACCGGCAGGCCGGAGCGGAGGAGCGGCACCGTCAGGCACAGCTTCGCCGCCAGCGGGAGGAGGCGGCGAGACAGGCCGCCCTCCAGGAGAGCCGGGATAAAATCTATGCGGAGATCTTTGCTGGACAGGTAAATCCCTTTACAGGAAAGCCCATCACCAGCGAGGCCGATTACAAGGCATGGCTGATGGAGAAGAACCGCAGGGACAACCAGCAGCAGCGCCGTCAGATAGAGCAGAAGCTCAGCGACGCAGGCCTTCCGGCAGACGCCCTGCGGCAGATCATCAGCCAGGAGGTAGAGCACCACCCGGTGGTGCAGCAGGCCCGGCAGGCGACCATGCAGGCGGCTTTGCAGAGTGCCAGAGCCGTGCGGCAGCGGGCCCAGGAGGCTATCGGAAAGAGTCTCGCGGCCATTGCTGCGGAGTTCCCGGAGATCAAGAGCCTGGAGGACATTGTAAAAATGCCTACCGCCGGACGGTTCAATGAGCTGGTGCAAAAGGGTGTGGGCATCGAGGATGCCTTTTTCCTGGCCAACCGCCAGGAGCTGGATCAGCGGCGGCGGGCAGCCAGCCGGCAGGCAGCCATCAACGCCGCCCAGAGCAAATCACATCTCAACGCCGGGGTGGCCGGTGAGACGGTGGACGCGGTGGATGTGCCCGCCGACATGGCGGAAAGCTACCGGGAAATGATGCCCGGGGCCACCGATGCCCAGATCCGCAAGGCGTATGCCAGCTACCTCAAGAGCATCGGAAAAAAATAAATGGAGAATGTGAAAAACAGGAAGGAGCAGTGAGATATGGCATTTTTTCTGCAGAGCATGGATGTGGGCCAGACCCCGCCCATCGAATACCGGCAGGCCAAAGCGGAAGAAGCCGTGGTGCTGGGAGAGGCGCTGGTGACGGACTCCACGGGCCTTTTGACCAAGTGCGGCGCCACGGTCCGGCCGGACTACATCGCCGTGGGCCCCCAGGACGATAATGACATTGTGCCCGTGGTGAAGGTACAGGACTATCAGATCTGGCACACGCAGCTCAGCGCCGCAGGCACCAGCCTGAAGCCCGGAAACAAGGTGACGCTGGAGGCCGACGGCCTGCGGGTCACCGCCACAACCACCAGCGGCGTGGCGACCATCGTGGACCTGGAGGGCACCGGGGTGGGCGACGGCGTCCGCGTGAGATTCTAACCACCGGGGATCCCCGGAATTTGAAGAAAGGAGAGGCAGGCCCCCGCGCCGGGCATGAAGCGTGGGGCACCTGCGACAAGAAATATGGCATATTGTACCGTGTCCATCGGCTCCGGCGTGGTGGACAGCCTTTACGGCAAGAGCCAGTTCCCCATCAAGAGCTATCTGGAGACCCGGGGCGAGGAGTTCGAGCAGCGCTCCATCCTGAAAAAGCTCTTCCGCATGGAGACCTCCAAGCACTGGGCGGAGCAGTACACCGGCGAGACCGCCACCGACGACTTTGAGCCTGTGGGCGAGGGCGGCAGCTACCCCAACACCGGCTTTGAGGAGGGATTTCCCAAGGCCATCATCAACGAGACCTGGAAGAGCCAGTTTGCCATCACCCAGGAGCTGGTGGAGGATGGCCGCATCGGCGCCATGAAAAACCGGGCAAACAAGCTCATCACCAGCTACAACCGGACCCGGGAGAAGTTCGGCCGGTATCTGTATGCCGGCGGACTCTACGGCACCACCGTGAAGGTGGGCAAGAAGACCTTCGACTGCGCCTCAGCTGACGGCAAGGCCCTGTTCGCCAAGGACCACCCCGGCAAGGTGGACAAGAAACAGCAGTCCAACTTGTACGCCGGGGACCTGACTCTGGACAACCTGAGCCGCATGGAAGAGAAGATGCAGAACACCAAGGGCGACAACGGGGAGCTGCTGAGCATTGCCCCCGACACCATCTGGATCCCCAACGATGCCGACCTGAAGCAGAAGGCCTTTGCCGCAGCCGGGTCCGACAAGACCCCCGAGGACAGCACCAACGCCTTCAACTACCAGGTGGGCCGGTGGAACATCGTGGTGGATCCGTACCTCACCTGGGTGCTGCAGATCCTGGGAAAGAGCGACAAGCCCTGGTTCCTGCTGGACAGCGCGGCCATCCAGGAAAACGACGGTCCCATCTTCCAGGACCGGGTGAAGCTGAACGTCCGCTCCGTGCTGGACGACGACAACGACAATAACCTCTGGAAGGGCCGGGCCCGCTTCGGCGCAGGCTTTGCCGACTGGCGCTTTGTATCGGCCGGCGGCATGAGCGGCGGTACCGCTCTGACCTGAGGGAAAAGCGCCCGGGGCAACCTCCCGGGCGCTTTTGAAAAGGAGGATATGTGATGACCTGGGGCGAAGTGAAGCTGGCGGCGCTGCAGCGGATCTTTTCCAACGACGGCGCCGCCCTGAACCGGGATGACAGCAATGAGGAATATCTCAACGCCATGCCGGCGGTGGCCAACGAAGCGCTGACCATCCTCACCGGGGCGGGAATCCCCCTGCTGCGCAAACTCATCGTGGAGATCACGCCGAAGGTCTCGCAGCCGGAGAAGGACGGGGAGACGCTGCGCGTACCGGTGACATCCGGGGGCGTGGCCCGCATCGACATGCGGGAGACTGCGGAGCTCTACCGGGCTATGGCATCCGGCGAGATCTACCGTGAGACCGCCCGGGAGGGCTACGGTCCGGCAGACTCCTGGAGCGTGGAGGGGACGGACACGCTGGTGCTCCCGGTTGGAGAGGCGGCGGTGTACACCGTCTACTATCAAGCATATGTGCCGGTGATCTCTGCCTCCACGCCGGATGATACGGATCTGGGAGTCCCCAGGGAGGTTGCGGAGCTGGTGCCGCTGTACATCGGGGCGGAGCTCTACCGGGAGGATGACATCCAGATGAGCACCCAGATGCTCAATGAGTTTGAAAACGGACTTTCCCGGCTCCAGATGGCGGCGGCATCCCGACCGGCCGGAGGCAGCGGGGGAGTCAAAAATACCACGAACTGGTGGTAAGAGGGGGGAATTCGTTTGGCCCAGTTTTCCATTCCGGCGGCGGAGCCCAAATACTCCGCCACCATTGAGTATTTTCGGGGTGTGGACCTGCTGAACAGTCCCTCCAATGTGGATGAGAGCCGATCTCCAGCGGCACCCAACATGATCCGGGATCAGGTGGGCAAGGTCCGCAAGCGGATGGGCTATACCACCCGGGCCACCGCGCCCAACGGCAGCAGGATCAATGGCGTTCATTTTCTGAATGGGGAGCGGCTGATCCATGCGGGCACAAAGCTCTACAAATTGTCCGGCACGGAGTGGACGGAGCTGGCGGACGATATGGCGGACACCCTCTCCAAGAGTTTTTCCTTTGATGGAAAGCTCTATCTTCTGGACGGGAACACCTACCGGGTGTACGACGGCATAGAGGTGAAGGCGGTAAGCGAAGAGGCCTATGTGCCCACCATCATCATCAGCCGCAATCCGGAAGGGGGAGGAGTCAGCTACGAGGCGCTGAACCTGCTGGGACTTGCCTGGAAGGAGTCTTTTCTGGGTAAAGCAGATGTAAAGGCATATCAGCTGACAACTGTTGAACTGGGTGAGGAATCTGTGAAAGTCGAGATCCTGGATGCGGACGGCGAGTGGGTGGAAAAGACCGAGGGGACGGACTTCTCCGTGGACCGGGAAGCAGGACTGGTGACCTTTGTCACAGCCCCCGGAGAGTCCCCCGTCAAAGGCCAGGACAACGTCCGCATCACCGCCAGCAAGGCCCGGGAGGGCTACGCCGACAAGATCAACAAATGCCGTGTATTTGCCGTATACGGCGTGGGAGGCGCGGAGGACCGGATCTTTCTATCCGGGAATCCGGACGAGCCGGGTCAGGACTGGTACTCCGGCTTTGAGGATCCCACCTACTTCCCGGATACCGCCTACACCAAGGTAAGCCGGGACGGAAGCGCCGTGGAGGGATATGCCGTGCTGGGGAACACCCTGGCAACCTTCCTTCAGGGGAAGGGTGTGGGGCGAAACGCTGTTGTTCGCACCGGAAGCCTGGATGAAAACGGAGAAGCCCTCTTTCGCATTACCAACACCCTGCTGGGGGAGGCTCCGGTGGCGCCTCACAGCTTCGCATATCTGGGAAAGGATCCGCTGTTCCTCACGGGCCGCGGCGTCTACGCCATTACGGCGGAGGAGCTGACCGGGGAGAAGTATTCCCAGGAGCGCAGCTATTATATCTCCTCCGCTCTGGCGGAATATGAAGCCGGAGAAGAGGCCTTTGCATCCGTCTACCGGGACTTCTATGTGCTGAGCATCGGTGGGAATCTGTACTTTCTGGACGGGCAGCAGAGAAGCTATGAAAAGGACCGGCCGTACAGCTCCTACCAGTATGAGGCCTATTACTGGCCGGACATCGGTGCCCGGCTTACCTGGACGGAAGACGGTGCTTTATGGTTCGGCACGGAGGACGGGAAGCTCAAGGAGTTTGCCCGCAATGTGGACGATCCGGAGAGCTACAACGACGACGGGGCGGCCATCGATGCTTACTGGGAGACCAGCGACTTTGACGGGAAGACCTTCTTCAAGAACAAGACCTTCACCGCCGTTTCCGTCCGGCTGGCGGCAGCGGTGCTCACCGGTGTGAAGATCTACGCCCAGCGGCGGGGGATCTGGAAGTTGGTGTATGACGCCAAGGAGCGGGCCCGGTTTTTTGACTGGAACTATATCGATTTTTCAAAGTTCGTATTTTCCTCTGACTGGACGCCCCGGACCCTCAGCGGAAAGGTCAAGATCAAGAAGGTGGACAAGACCCGCTTCCGCCTGCAGAACAGCGAAAAGAACGAGCCCTTCGGTATCTACGCTTTCGGCGTGGAATGGAAGGAACCGGGCAGCAACTACAAGCGGTAGAAAGGGAACACTATGAGCGATTTGCAGAAGATCACGGAGCAGCAAATGGACGCGGTGGGAGTATGTTCCGCACCGGATATTCTGTCGGGAACGACCTCGGAAAATAAGTCCGTCTTTGACCGGATGGCCAGGAATCTCTTGGTACCGGAGCATAATAAGGTGGTTGAGAAGGTCAACGAAATCAGCGATGCCGTGCAGTACCGGGGAAGTGGCATCCGGTTTGTCCGGCTCAACAGTGACCGGGTCATCGAGACCTCCGATACCGGAGAGGAGTGGGAGGCCACCGGTTCCTCCGGACACATTATTGTTGGACAGGACGGGACCCAGCTGCCCCAGCGATCCCGGATGAAATTCTCCAACTGCCAGGTCACAGACGACGGCACACAGACTGTCGTAAACGGCATTATCGGCCCGCAGGGGGAAAAAGGAGACCAGGGAGAACAGGGCATTCAGGGTGTGAAAGGTGACAAGGGAGATACCGGGTATTCCATCATCCCATCGGTAGACCAAACCACCGGCCTGATGTCCTTTACAGAAGGCCCGGCCGGTGTGGTGCCCTCCCCTGTGTATGTACGGGGCCCACAGGGCCCCCAGGGTGTGCAGGGGCCGCAAGGCCAGCAGGGGCCGGCCGGCACCCAGGGTGCCCAGGGCATTCAGGGAAACCAAGGCCCCAAGGGGGACAAGGGAGAGCCTGGCTCCATGGGTCCTCAGGGCCCTCAGGGGCTGCAGGGACCCGCCGGTGAGGACGGAGCAAGAGGTCCCCAGGGGCTCGAAGGGCCGAGAGGTCCCCAGGGCGCACAAGGGATCCAGGGCCCCATGGGTCCCGCGGGAGCTCAGGGTCCGCAAGGTGAACCCGGGGCCAAGGGAGACAAAGGTGATCCCGGGGAAAAAGGAGAGACTGGTGCAGCTGGACCACAGGGAGAACGGGGCCCACAGGGCATCCGGGGAGAGCAGGGTATTCAGGGCCCCCAGGGGATTCAGGGGCCACAGGGCATCCAGGGGCCCAAGGGAGACAAGGGTGCGGACGGTCAGTCCCTGCAGATTGAAGACATTTACCCAACACTTGCGGAGCTGGAAGCAGCCTTTCCCACCGGCGCCGACGGCGCGTACATGGTGGAGGCAGACAGTGAACTGTACATCTGGTCGGAGTCCAACGGGCGGTGGGCCTCTGTGGGTCAACTGCAAGGCCCCCAGGGCCCACAGGGTATCCAGGGCCCCCAGGGCATCCAGGGGCCGCAAGGAGAACCCGGTCCCCAGGGAGAACAGGGCATCCAGGGAGAAAAAGGCGACACCGGCGCAACCGGCCCCCAGGGACCCAAGGGAGATACCGGAGACATGGGCCCGCAGGGCCCCAAGGGAGACCCGGGAGAACGGGGACCTCAGGGCATCCAGGGCCCAGAAGGCCCAGAGGGGCCCACAGGACCGGAAGGGCCGCAGGGACAAAAAGGCGATACCGGTGCAACCGGGCCCCAAGGACCGCAAGGTTTAAAAGGTGACACCGGAGAACAAGGCCCCGCTGGTCCACAAGGGATTCAGGGCGTACAAGGACCGGTCGGGCCGCAGGGCTTACCGGGAAATAACGGAAAAAGCGCCTATACCTACGCTGTTGAAGGGGGATACATCGGAACGGAGGCGGACTTCAATCAGGTATTGGCCAGTATTCCCAATAAAGCGGCGCCCGGAACTGTGTTCACGGTGACGCTTGCAGCATCCGGCTGGAGTGGAAATCAGCAGATTGTGTCAGACAGCCGGTTTATTGTCAGCGGATATGCCTACATCGTAACGCCTGGGGATGATGATTTCAGCGTCTGGGCGGACGCGCTCATCCGCGGAAATGATGTGACAGCGGCGGGGCAGATGACCTTCGTGTGCGGTGAGGCTCCCACCGTGGACATCAGGGCCAAGATTATCAGACTGGAGGCGGCGGAAGAATGAGCAAGACCTTTAACATGTCCGGAGGAGGCGGTGGTATCAAACTGGCGGCCATCGCCATCCTGACACCGCCCGATCAAACGGCGTACCGGCCCGGGCAGACCTTTGACCCGGCGGGGATGGTTGTCCAGGCAATCTATGAAAACGGCGCCACAGTGACCGCCACTGGGTGGACATATACCCCCAGCGGCGCATTGACGGAAGGGACCCAGAGCGTGACCATCCTCTATACGGAGGGCGGGGTCACCGTACAAATCCAGCAGACTGTCACAGTGCAGAAAGCCAGCATCCCGGTGCCCGCCCAGAGCGGCACCCTCACCTACAACGGCGGCCCACAGGTACCCGCCTGGAGCGGCTATGACACGGCGGAAATGTCCCTGGGTGGCGTTACCTCCGGGACCAACGCCGGCAGCTACAACGCCGTTTTCACCCTGCGGGACACCGTGGGGACCCAATGGCCGGACGGGACTACCACCCCCAAGACCGTTGCATGGAAAATCCAGAAAGCGGTGGGAAGCCTCTCCATCAGCCCGGAAACCATGACCCTGGACACGGGAACTCCCAGCAAGGTCATCACCGTGACCCGCAGCGGCACCGGGGCCATCACCGCTCAGAGCAGTACGCCGGAGGTGGCCAGCGTGAGCGTGAGCGGGAATCAGGTGACCGTCACGGGTCTTGCCAGCGGCAGCTCCGTTATCACCATCAGCGCCGCAGAGGATGATAACTATACCGCACCGGAGGTGAAAAACTGCAGCGTACAGGTGAATTTTATTCCGGCAAAATTTTCGGACGCAACGTGGGAGCAGGTTATTTCAGTCTGCCAGAGCGGGGAAGTTCCCGATACCTGGGTGGTGGGCGATTATAAGAACATGACCATCAATGGGACAACATACCGAATTGACATCATTGGCAAGAACCATGACACCTATGCATCCGGTGGAACGGCGCCCCTCACCTTTCAGATGCATGATTGTTATAACAGGAGCCATATGAACAGCAGCGAAACCAATGAAGGAGGATGGAGCAGCTGTGCCATGCGGAACACCAACCTGCCCAGTATCCTAAATCGTATGCCTGCGAATGTGCGAACAGCAATCCGGGAGGTGAAAAAGAGAACCAGTGCGGGACAACTGGACAGCAGTATCCAGACTACCAATGATAAGTTGTTTTTATTATCTGAAATCGAAATTTTCGGCAGTACTGCATATTCTTATGCCGGAGAAGGATCGCAGTATGCTTGGTATCAGGCTGGAAACAGCCGCGTCAAGAATGTCGACGGGGTCGTAAATAGTTGGTGGGAACGCTCACCTGGTGCAACCAGTGGCAGAGATTTTTGCAATGTCTCTTCAAGCGGAGACAAAGATTATTTAGATGCCGATAGGAATATAGGCGTGACCTTTGCTTTTTGCTTCTAACAGGAGGTGCGGATATGTACAAAGTTATCAAAAACGGAACCCAGCTGGCCTTGACGGAACGGCTGAACTATATCCGTCTCCATCCGGATGGGTTTTATCTGCTGTGCGAAGAAAGCAAGGCTCAGGGCATTGCACTGGCGGGCACACCGTACCACCTGGACGGACGGGAGGAGCTTCCTGGATGTGAGACGGTGACGTTGCAGGAGACGGACGCCGGGTCCGTTCTGCAGAATGTGGATACCCTTGTGGTGTCCCTGTTGGAGGGATGATATGAAAGAACAGCTTATTTCATTGTACCGGGATGGAAAGCTGACGGCGAAAGGCATTGCGGATGCTGTTTTCCGGGGTTGGATGACCCATGCAGACGTGGCAGAGCTGCTGGGGGAAGATGAGGGGCTTGCAGTTTCAAAAGCGGCGAAAATCAGCAAGAGCAAGCAGGATCTGGCAGACTATATTGCGGCCCACCCGCTGCAATGGACAGATGGGGAGAAATACTCCATCACGGCAGAGAAGCAGGCGCAGCTGACAGCCACCATTGTGTGTGCGCAGGCAGATGGGCAGGCTCCGGAATGGAACAGCACCGCCGATGTGTGCAGGGCCTGGGACATTGTTGAACTGTCCAGTCTGGGCGTTGCCATCAAGAACCGAGTCAAAGCTCTTGTTAAGTACCAGCAGACACAGGAAGTGGCTATGCGCAATGCCTGTACCCTGGAGGAACTGGAGGCCATCGTGGTGGACTATGACAGCGTGAGTGAGGAGGTATCTGCATGACCAAAACCGGACAGAGGGTACTCTCCATGCTTCTTTGGAGCTGGGGAGGGACCGTGTATTTCCTGCTGGAAGTGGCCTTCAAAACGCTGCGGGGCCACCCGGAGCAGATCAGCTGGACCATGCTGGTGGTGGCCGTGATCCTGACGATCCCAGTGGAGCGCTGCGGCGAGCAGCTGCCCTGGGAAGTTCCCCTGTGGCTCCAAGCCATGGCCTGCGCCGTGCTGGTGACCGCTGTGGAACTGGCGGCAGGGGTGATCCTCAATATCTGGCTTGGCCTGGACATTTGGGACTATTCCCATCTGCCGTTCAACCTGTGGGGCCAGGTATGTCCGCAGTTTGCGGCGGTGTGGTGGTTCTTGTGCCTGGTATTTATTCCGGCCTTCGACTGGCTGCGTTGGTCCGTGGAGGGCGGGCAGAGGCCGAAATATCGCATGTTTGGGTGGTGAGACTGTGACGGAGACAATTCTTGTGGCGCTGATCTCCGGCGGACTGACGCTGCTGGGGGTCATCATTTCCAACAACCGCCGTCAGGCGGTAGCGGACACCAAAATTGACGAGCTGACCCGGGAGGTCCGGGAGCACAACAACTTCGCAAAACGGATGCCGGTGGTGGAAGAACAGATCAAGGTCATCAACCACCGGATCTCCGATCTGGAGGAATATCACAAGTGATTTACCGGCTTGTGCCGGAAAATAGAAAGGAGTACATATTATGAGCAACATCCAGGAAACCCTGCTGGCCTACACTGCCGGCGAAAAGACCACGGAAGCGGTCAACGAGATCCTCAAAGGTAGCGGCCTCACCTTCACCCCCGGGAAGAATGCCCTGACGGAGGAGGAAATCCGCACCACCACCATCGGCACCTATCCCGACATGGCCAACGGTTGGGGCCTGCTGGACACTGGCACACCTCCCATGAACAAGGTGTTTATCCAGGACGGCAAGCTGGATCACACCGTCAATGAGGTGCTGGAGGACGGCTCCGTCAACTCCACCGTCAACCTGTACATTGCCGGACGGCTGTACAGCGTCAAGGGAGACACCCTGGCGGAGTATGAGGAGCCCGACACCAAGCCCGTGGAGAAAAAGCGGTTTGGTCCCGACACCCGCAAGCGGCCGGAGTATGCCGGACAGACTGTCCGTGTCGGCAAGTACGACATCACCTACAACGACAAGGGCTACGCCGTAAAGTCCGTCCTGGCGGAGTGAGGAGGGATACACCATGAGCGACAAGACCAAAACATGGCTCCGGGCCGCCGGTGTTCGTGCGGTCAAGACCGTGGCCCAGACGGCTGTGGCCACCATCGGTACCGCTGCGGTTCTGGGAGATGTAAACTGGGTTATGGTGGGCAGTGCATCTGTGCTGGCGGGGATCCTGTCCCTGCTGACTAGCGTGGCGGGCCTGCCGGAGGTCCAGACCAGCCAGTCGGCCAACACAGCCGTCTGAGTATCATCAAGAGCCGGAGGCCGCTAGGCTTCCGGCTCTTCGGCAAAGGAGGATCTATGGTACATATCGAACGGACACCGCTCTCCGCCATCCGGCGGGCGGAAGTCTATGTGAATGCCGATAAAAAGCCGCTGTCCCAGATCGTGGCGGAGCGGCAGCCGGACATTGCCCTGACAGCTGTGTTCTATGACCCGGGTGACTGGGAGCCAGTCTGCCCGGTGAAGGTGGACGGAAAGGTGCTCTATGCGGATTCGCAGTACAACTACTGGGCCATCGCCTGGAACGCCGGAGCAGACGCGGCGGAGGTCCTGGTGCCACCCGGCGGGGCCTGTGCCCGGATGAACTATGTGGCCAACTGCCTTCTGGTGCGGGAGGGGAAGCCTCAGCCAAAGATCTACTATAACGCGGACGTGGGCGGCCGCCGTGGCCGGGTGGCTGTGGGCCTGACGGACACCACCTGGATCACCTACGGAGCAACAGACGGCTCCTCCGGGGCCATGACGCCGGAGGAATGCCGGGACTATATGGCCCGGCAGGGATGCCGGTTTGCCATCATGATGGACGGTGGAGGAAAGGTCAATGTCTATGTAAAGGCGGCAGGCGTCATGATGGAGGGCCGGGACCCTTCCAACACCCTGATCCTGCTGTGGCTGGAGGATGACGAAAAGGAGGAAACACCTGTGAGCGAGAAGAAGACCGTGGTGCTGGACGCCGGACACGACGCCGGGAACCTTGCCAACAAGAGCCCGGACGGCACCTATTATGAGCATGAGTTCTGCCTGGACATGGCAAAGCGGATTCGAGACCATTTGGAGCGCTGCGGCGTGGAGGTAGTGGAGACCCGGCCGGACGGCAACGCCGTGAGCCTGGCCAAGCGTTGCACCATTGCAAACGACATCCCGAAGCTGGATCTGTTTGTGTCGTTGCACTCTAACGCCGCAGGCGGCAGCGGGTGGAGCGATGTCAGGGGCTGGAGCTGCTACATCTACGGCGCCGGCAGAGAACGGGAGAAAGCCGCCAAGGAGATCATGGAGAAAGTCAAAGAGTCCGGAGTGGTCATGCGGTCCAATCCCATTGTGTACGATCCGTCGCTCTACGTTCTCAAATACACCAGCGATCCGGCGGTACTGATCGAGCACGGATTCCACACCAACCAGGAGGACGTGGCAAACCTCAAAGACGGCACATGGCGGGCCACTGTGGCCGCTGCGGAGGCCCGGGGCATCGTAGAATACCTGGGAATTGACTGGGTGGCGGAGGAGGCCCAAGAAGCGCCGGAGGAGCCTGCTGAGCCAACGGAGAGCGAACTGGCGGAAGCCTGGGTGCAGTCTGCAGGGATCATGGCAGGCTATGCCGATGGGCAGATGCACCTGGATGATCCCGTCACTCGGCGGCAGCTGATGCTGGTGTTGTACCGGCTTGCCAGGCTGGCAGGACTTGCATAAAGGAGGGAGAAACAAACATGGCAACGAAAACCGGCTACTATGACCCCAATAAGGACTACTCTCTGGCGATCAAACAGGCCCAGGCCTCCGGAGCAAGCCAGAGCCAGATCAATCGGCTTCAGCAGGAGCGGCAGAACAAGATCAATGCGCAGTACGGCGGTACTGATCCGTATCAGGGATCCAGCAATATTATGGGAAGTAGCGGCACTTCCGGACGGACTACCGGGACATCCAGCAAGCCTGACAGCTCCAGCTCGCTGCCTTCGTATTCTTCCAATCCCAATGTGGATTATCATCAGCAGGCCATTGACGCCGCTTCCAAAGGAGACTGGGGCGGGGTGGTGAGCGCACTGTCCAGCCGACAGGAGAAGATTAACGCACAGGGAGGAAACGACCGGGGAACCAGCAACCAAAGCATTTACCAGAGCCTTCTTGCCCAGTACGGCACCCCGGACAGCGGGCAGCAGTCCCGGGATGAGACCCTTGCCCGGCTCTACGCAGGGCAGATGGTGGGCGACCAGAATCTCTATCTGGGACAGGGATGGAGCAGCAATACCGACTACCTTTCTGAGGCCCTGGATGCGGCCCGCAGAGGCGACCTGGACGCGGCCTATCAGGCATTGGAGCGGCGAGGCTACAAATTGGCGGACACTGGCTCCACCGGGGGTGGTACGTCCCAGGCACAGGCATACCAGATGGTCCAGCAGGCTTACGGCCAGTCCGGAGCGCTGGAGCAGGCATATGACTCGCTCCTGCAGCGCAACCAGAAGTATCTGGATCTGGTGGCACGGCCCTATGACGACACCGCCCAGCCCGAAAACGCCTATAAAACCACCCAGCGGCGGGGCAGTGATGGGAAGATGTACTATGTGACATTTGACGGCAACGGAATCCCCTTCCTGGTCAATCGCGTCGGGACGGAAGAGGGAGAGCGGGCACCCGGTTATTCCAACGCGGAAATCGACGCCATGGCGGATTACTACCGGAACGGATTTTCCTTGGATGACTACTACCGGCTTCATAACTTTGCCGTTGACCGAACCGGCGTAGGCCGCAAATACGACGAGAATGGAATTTTGCTGTTGGATGAAGCGGATGTGGCACCGGAATCCCTGATCCCCGCGTTGCAAGCCCTAGGCATCAACCCGATTCTCAATTCACAGCTGGACTCCTACAGGCAAGGGCAGTCTGCCGCAGCAAACGGTGCC
This sequence comes from Dysosmobacter sp., assembly GCF_052306735.1. Lineage (NCBI taxonomy): Bacteria > Bacillati > Bacillota > Clostridia > Eubacteriales > Oscillospiraceae > Dysosmobacter > Dysosmobacter sp. The sequence goes on from NZ_DAWBAJ010000002.1 coordinate 55,270, forward strand.
TATCTGCCGGGGAGCAATGCGACCACGGGACTGGTCGGAACAATCCAGGGCGTGACAGGTATGGAATGGCCCGGGATGCAGGGGACCGGGATGGAAGGCGCCGGCATGGACGCAGGGGGGCTGAACGGCGGGATGCTCTCCTTTGAGGATTTCCTTGCCCAGACCGGGTACGACCAGTACAGCGCTGCCACCCAGCAGCGGATCCAGGCGGCGGTGCAGCAGGCCGTGAACAACTACAACGCCCAGATTGAGCAGGCGAACCGGGACACCGAGGATCTGGCGCGGCAGGCCTACATCGCTTCCATGCTGGGGCAGAAGAATCTGGATCAGCAGCTCAGTGCCGCCGGATATGCCGGAGGCATGGCGGACAGCCAGCGCATCCAGATGCAGGCCAACTATGAAAACAACCTCCGGGATCTGGAGACGCAGCGGCTGGAGGTGGTGGCGGAGCTGGAGCGGGCTATCCAGGACGCGCAGCTCACAGGAGATATCCAGTCGGCACAAGAGCTCCAGTCCTACTTGCAGCAGATGCAGGGAAGCTGGCTCAGCTATGTGCAGAATCAGCAGGCCATGGCTCAGCAGGATTACTGGAACCGCCAGCAGATGCTGGCCAACCAGCAGCAGTTCAACGCTGAGCAGCAGAACACGGCCTACAACCGGGCACTGCAGATGCTGGGTATGGGTATTATGCCGGGGACAGATCTGCTCTCCCAGGCAAATCTCAGCCAGCAGGAGGCGGAGGCAATCCGCTCCAGTGTCCTGGCGGAGCTTGGGAGCGGAACGGGGACGGCCACCTCCACTACCGGATCGTACCGTGCCTCCAACGGAACTTCCCGCGCCTCCGGCGGAACATTCAATAACGGCAGCCTGACCGCCAGTCAGGTGCGCCAGCTGCAGCAGGCTCTGGGCGTGACCGCAGACGGCATGTGGGGCAAAGAGTCCACTAACGCGGCCGGAGGGCTGACGGCGGATGAGGCGTGGGCAGCCATGCAGCAGCAGAGCCAGCAGACGCCTCTCATGATGGACTATAACGACCTCAAAGACACCATCGAGCGGTACCTGTCCCTGGGTGGGACGACGCGGGCACAGAATCTCCTGGATAAATACTGGGACAGCCTGACGCCGGCACAGCAGCAAGAGCTCAGCAATCTTTATGGATAAAGGAGCGTGGGAGCCATGGCAATCAAGAAACCGGACCTTTTGAGCGGAACTGCTCAGAAACGGGCAGTACAGCGGGCATCGGAGGCCGGAAAGGCCCAGGCGGCCAAAGTACAGGCATCCGGATCTTCCGGAGGGGAGGTCAAGAAGCCCGTCTTGAAAACCTGGTTTTCAGACACCGGGAACCTGGATCAGGTAGTGGACAGCATGACCGGACAGGTGATTTCCGCAGGGAAGACATCCGGAACAGGAAACTGGAATACCAAGCTGGTCCGGCAGGCGGTGGGTGCCGGCCGGGGTGGTCGGGTGGACTATGTGCAGGCGGAGGTTCCTACCCTGGCGGGACGGATGGCCTCCACCGTCTCCAGCGCCGCAAAAAGCGCCGCGTCCGATCTTTCCAACATGGCCGCAACCCTCTATGAGTCCGGACAGAACCGCCGCAGTCAGGAAAACGAATCGCTTTTGCAGCAGTACACCCAGGAGCTGGAAAGGGCCCAGAGGGACCTGCAGGTGATGCGGGAAATGGGGATCCGGGGCGCCGGCCTCCAGGGGCAGCAGAACATTGTGGAAGCGGCACAGCGCAAGGTGGACGCTATGCAGAAAGTCGCCGGCGGAAACGTACAGCAAAAGGCAACACAGGCTACTTATGATGCCGTAGAGCAGTTGGATCAGTCGGCGGGGAAGGACTTGGACCTTGCCAAGCAGGGGCTTGGCAAGGTGGGGACTACCCTAGTGGATGCAGGAGCCGCCGGTGTGCAGATGGCCGGGGATATCGCCCTGGGCGCCGTAACGGGCGGCGGCGCCCTGATCCCTATGGCGGCCCGCAGCTTCGGCGGCGCGGCCAAGGAGGCTCGTCAGGAGGGGGCATCCCTGGGGCAGCAGCTGGGGTATGGTGCAGCATCTGCTGCCCTCTCGGCGGCCACGGAACGGCTTTCCAACCTGGTAAAGCCCTTCTCCCAGGCTTTTGGGAAGGGCTTCGCGGATGATATGACGGAGGAGATCATCGGCCGGGCGGTGGATAAGCTGGCAAAGTCGGCGGCCGGAAAGACGGCGATCAATGCTCTGCTCCGCACCGGGGCGTCTGCGGCCGGAGAGGCTGTGGAAGAGATGGCGGAAGATGTGCTGGATCCTGTGCTCAAGCTTATTTATCAAAGCGACAGCCGGGAAACAGCACTGGAAAACCTGAAGCGGACCTACGGAGAGAATTTCGATGTCTCTCAGATGCTCTATGACGGCCTGATCGGCGGAATACTGGGTGGCGTAGGCGGTGGCGTGGATACAGCCATGACTGCCCGCGGAGATTACCGCGGATACCGGCAGCAGCAGGCGGGAAAGGCCGTGGATGCGGCCTATGACACCCTGGCCCGGGAAGGTATGTTCTCCCCGCAGGCCCGGGAGGCCGTCTGGCGGGCGCAGAGAGCCGGGGAAGATGTGGTGAATTACGACATCACGCCTCGTCTGGATGCGGGGCTTCCGCAGCAGAAAACCGCCGCTTCCAGAGTGGAGGCGGCGGTGAATGAAAACGGACTGACAGCGCTGACAGTACAGGAGCGGCTCAACCTGTCCTCAGGAGCGAAAAATAAGATCGTGTCAACCTTCCAGGAAGCGGTGGACTTCGTAAAAAATGCCCTATCCAACACGCAGAATGTGGACCGGGCATATCTCGGGAAAGTACCGGACAGGGTCGTGAGGCAAGTACAGGCCGATACCGGCCTGGATATCCGCGGATTCGGCGTCATGATGAACGGAAACGATGTGCGGCATATCATGCAGAGCCACGGGGACGCTGCCGCAGAGGCGGCGAGAGGTCAGACGGCCGTCACTGCAGAAGATGTCGCAAGGATTCCGGAAGTGCTCTCGTCTCCTGACAGGATCTATCTTTCCGAGCAGCTGGATGCCAAGGGCAGGAAAGCGCTGGTATTTGAAAAGAAAATCGGGGACGCGTATATCACCATCCAGGGTGTGTCAAATGGAAAGAACGTTTTGCAGACAGACACGCTGTATAAAACGAAAGGAAAGACTCGCACGACACGGGACACAATGCCCGGCACCAGTGGTGCCGTCCCTGTGATTAACGCCCAAAGCGAACCGCCGCAAAGTCTTTCCAATTCTGATTCTACTATACCACAGGGGTCGGATTCCGTCAAGAATTCGGAGCCCGCCCGGGGCAGCGGCGCCCTGGACAAGTTGGGCGTGTACATCGAGGATGACCAGGGCGATTATGCTAGGTCCATGTGGATCCGGGGAAGCGAAGAAGCAAAAAAACGAACGGAGAAAGCGCGGCGACAGGCTGAAAAACGGCTGAACCCCACCAAGGCTGAAAAACGGTTTGCCCACGGAATTGCAGAGGGGGACTACACTGTGGCAGATATTCCGGCCTCCATGGACCGGGAAACGGTGGAGGAGCTGGCGGACTACTACACGGCGGAAAACAGCTTCAAGAGCGCCGACAGCGTGAATCAGCGCAGGCAGCAGATCCGGCAGCAGAACGAGGATCTGGCCAGGTCGCTGATTGGAGAGCCGGAGGACTATCACCCCATCCCCATGCTGCTGATGAACGAGAAGACCCCGGAGCGGGTTATGCGGAGATTGTTCGGAGACCGCCAGGGTGAGCAGATGAACCAAACGTACATTTATCCGGTGCAGCAGAATGAGGCGGAGAAGCTCCGCTTCGTCAACCGGATGCTGGATCAGGTACGCACGGTGCAGGACAGCACCGGTAAGCAGAGCCCGCTGACCCGGCAGGAACGGTCTGTTGTCCAGCAGATGCTGGAGGATCGTTTCGTGGGTGAAACGGTAGCCTCCATGGAGACGGCGGAGAGCATCCGGAATGCCGCCATCAACATCAAGAACGGAAAGGACGTGGGGGACTCCGCCAAGGAGTTCAGTCTGCGGGGAGAGGAAGTGGATCTTGCCCAGCAGCTGGCCCGCTGGATGGGAAATCAGGAACTGATCCAGTCCGGTCAGCTGGACGGCGTGAAGATCCAGAACGCCGTGGACGCCTACTCCAAGCAATACGATCTCTTCTATGACGCCATCAACGACTTCCTCACCGCCCACGGGTACAGCACCATCGGCTTCATCAAGGGCTACGCGCCCCACATGCAGGAGGAGGTTACCAAAAACAAGCTCAGTTCCGCACTCAGTGCCCTGGGCGTCAACCCGGACGCCATGCAGCTGCCCACATCCATCTCCGGCCTGACAGCAAACTACAAGCCCGGAATGCGGTTTAATCCCTTTGCCCAGCACCGACGGGGGAATAACACGGTTTATGATGTAGCGGAAGGCTATGAAAAATATGTAGAGCATCTGGCGGACGTACTGTACCACACCGACGACATTGCTCGACTGCGGGGACTTTCTCAGCACCTGCGCAAGACCTACGGCGGGGAAGAGATTGCCGACGCCATCGACCATGCTGAAGGGCTGAGGACGCTGGACAGCGCATCCCAACTGGAGGCGCTGCGGGAAGCCGGACTCATCGAAAAAGGATCCGTGCTGACACCCCAGGACACCCGGGCAAGGCTGGAACAGCATATCGATAAACTGTACGATGAGATCGGACACATGACCCGGTATGGGGAGTTCGTGAAGTACATTGATGACTACGCCAATATTCTGGCTGGAAAGCAGTCCATGGCGGACCGGGGCCAGGAGTACGTTGCGGGGCGAGCCAGCCTAAACGCGGGAAACCGCCTGGTATCTGCATTTTCCAAGGCACAGGTGGCAGGAAACCTCTCATCGGCCCTCAATCAGAGCGCCCAGCTGCCCCTGCTGTTGGCCGAGGTGGATGGGAAGTCCGTAGCAAAGGCGGTAGCGTCTCTGGTGAAGTCCACCGGCGGAAAGCTGTGGAATATGCGAGCAACAGACCTCTTCGACCAGAGCGACCTTTTGACTACCAAAAAGGGAATCGACTATCTCACGGACAAAGATACCCCTCTGGATCGGTATGTAGATACGCTGTTCAAGCCGCTGGAACTGACGGACAGCCTGCTTTCCGCCCTGACCGTACAGAGCAAGTATGAGCAGCTACGTAGCCAGGGGTTGAGCCATGAGGTAGCCATGGACGAAGCCAGCCGGTTTGCCCAGTCTATCATGGGATCCAGGGCTAAGGGTTCCAAGCCGATGGCCTATACACACAAGGGAATTATCAGCCAGATGGTCCATATGTTCCAACTGGAAGCGGTGAACAGCTGGGATCACATCAGTCAGGATCTTCCCCGGCAAATTCGCCAAGTGGCGGCGGAGCACGGGAAGCAGGCGGCGGGCCGGGCGGTGGCAACGATGGCCGTCAAAGGGCTGCTGTCCGCCTTCATCCTTAACCGGATCACGGAAGCGGCCTACGGCGGCACCCCGGCACCCTTTGACGTGCTGGGATACGTGGCAAACTTTGTCGCCTCTGGTAAGGGCATGAGCACCAATGCCTGGCTGGCGGAACTGGTGAATGCCGGTTGGGAAAAGCTCTTCGGAGAAGCCCTATTCGGGGACGATGACGACAGGGAAGAGGAGGAGAAGTCCTTTGATTCAGGACAGGCCGGATGGGATTTGGTTTATAACCTGCTCAACGATATTCCCTTTGTGCGCAATGTGGCTGGTATTGCAGGAGTTGGAGATCAGACTATGCCTTTGACCAACATTGCCGAAGCGGTTCAGGGCGTGGGGGAGGCCGGTGCAAACTCCGGCATATTGTCCAGGGAGATGGGTGGTGCACTGCTGAATCTGGGCGCTACCACGATTCCCGGTGGCAGACAGCTACAGAAAACCGCGCAGGGGATCCGGACGATCTGGAATCAGGGCCGCACATATGGCTATGGAGACGATCAGCGCCTGCAGTATCCGGTGGAACGGGACCCCTTCAACATCGTTCAGGCAGTTCTTTTCGGAAACAGCGGACTGGCGGAGTCCAGGGATTTCTATGCCTCCGGGAATACCGGGCTGTCTTCCAAGCAGACCCAGCTGGTCAACGAAATGGGAGATGCAGGGGCGAACCGGACGGCGGTGTATGATGCCATCCAGGATATCCGAAATGGTGCCGATACAGAAGAAAAGCTGCAAGCCTTGTCTCGGGCAGATCTCAGCGATAGAGAAAAGCTGCAGGTATTTGCCGGCGTCATGGCGGGTGCGGATAGCCAGCATACGCAAGCCATCCGCTCTCTTTTGAATCTAGGAATTGGATGGGATCAGATCGCTGAGACCTATCCCATTGACTCGGCCTCCGCTGCCCGGAGGTATACCGGTTACATTGAGAGCGGGCTCTCTCCGGAGGATGCCGGAGGCCTGAGCGCCGAGATGGAGGGCCTGAAACCTGAAGCTGGCAAAGACAGCGTTACGGATCTGCAAAGGTACCGGACAGTGATAGATTATGGTCTTTCCCAGCAAGAACAGCTGACCGTACTCCGGGATATGATGGAGGATTCGGAATATGAGAATCTGATGAGCGCCTATCAAAAGGGCATTGCACCGGAGCAGTTCATCACGTTCCGGGAGGGAATCTCCGGACTCAGTGCCGATAAGAACCTGGCAGGGAAGGCCATCAGTGGATCCAAGAAGCGGAAAGTCCTGGATTACATTGACGCCATGGACCTGAACATCGCCCAGAAAACGGCGCTGTACTATGCGGCGGGATATGCGGCCAGTACACTCTCCGACGCCCCATGGTATGGGAGGACGGAAAGTCAATGGGATATCATCCCTAGGTTGGATGGGTGAAAAGATAACGGGAATCGGTTTGATTCCCGCTATCTTTTTATAGTTTGATGATATATGGCCCGCCGTACTGGCTGATGATGAGGGCCGCCAGCTTGGGGTTGGTGTTCTTGATCCGCACCGGGTACTGGAGTTTTTTCTCATAGACGAACATTACACGTTCCCTCCTTCATCCCAGGGCCAGGGATCCTTGAGCCAGGCATAGCCCTGATCCGGCGTCAGATCTGTCTGCAGCAGGGGGCCGTACTTTTTCTGGTATTTCTCCCGGCCCTCCTTAGCCAGGTTGATATAGGACCAGTAAAGCTGCAGGGCCTCCTGGTCTTTGGAGTGGGTGGTGAGGTAGAGCCCCAGCTCGTCGATGGCGAAGTCCAGAGCCATCAGCTCCACCAGGGCGGTGTTTGCCAGCTTCGTCCGGGCCTGGATGGCCGCCTTGAAGGGCAGGTCCAGTCCGGGGAACAACGTGCCGGTCTGCAGGGCCTCCATGCGGCTGAAGCGCACGGGGTTATTCTCCTGCATGGGCACATACGGGAAAGCCAGGGGAGCGCAGGCTCCCGGAAGGGTGCCGTTTCCGGCGCCGCAGGCGGAAGTGCCGCCCTGACTGGGTTTATCCTCCATAGGAATGGTGCCTCCTTTGAACAGGGTAGGCGCAGGCGCAATCCCGCGCCTGGTTCATCCTATGCGCCGCCTCCGCCGGTGGTACCGTCTTGATTTCACCGCCCGCTGCCGCTATAATCGGAATAAGGGACCTGCCCGGCGTCATAGGAACATCCTGTGGAGGTGTTGCCTTGTGCGCATTTTGCTGATCCGAAAGCGCCATCTGGCCCTGGGCGGGGTTCTGGCGGTGTTTTTGTCCGTGTTTGCGGGGCTCCTCTGGCAGGGGAACGCCGCGTTTACCGACGCCTTTTCCGCCCAGGAGCAGCCCCGGGTCACCGTGGTGGTGGACCCGGGCCACGGCGGGGAGGACGGCGGCGCCGTGGCGGCGGACGGCACAGTGGAGAGCGGGCTGAATCTGGATATCGCCCTGCGGACGTCGGACCTGCTGCGCTTTGTGGGGGTGCCCACGGTTTTGACAAGGGAGACGGACATCTCCATCCACGACGAGAGCGCCCAGTCCCTGCGGGAGAAGAAGGCTTCGGACTTACAAAACCGGGTGGAGCTGGTAAATGAGACCCCCAACGCCTTTTTGCTGAGCATCCACCAAAACAGCCTGCCCTCGGACACTTCCGTCCACGGCGCCCAGGCTTTTTACAACACGGTGCCCGACGCCCAGGAAGCCGCCGTATCGGTGCAGGAGGCCCTGAACCCCGTGGCCAACACCCACCGGGCCAAGGCCGCCAAGGCCATCTCACCGGACATCTATCTCATGAAAAACGTCACCGCCCCGGCGGTGCTGGTGGAGTGCGGCTTTCTATCCAATCCGGAGGAGACCATAGCGCTGGGGGATCCCGTCTATCAGCGCAGGCTCTGCGCCGCCATCGTCAGCGGCTATCTCATGGCAAACGAGGAACCGACATGAAACAAAAGACTTTATTTTACTGTACCGCCTGCGGCAACGAATTTCCCAAGTGGGCGGGGAAGTGTCCCGCCTGCGGCGCCTGGAACACCATCGTGGAGCAGCCGGAAACGCCCAAAAGCAGCCGCGGCAGCGCCCGCAGCGCGGCAGGCAGCGGCCTGCGCCGCCGGGCCTGTCCGGTGACGGAGCTGGGGGAGGATGAGGAGATCCGCTTTCCCACCGGCATGGGGGAGCTGGACCGGGTACTGGGAGGCGGCGCGGTAAAGGGCTCCCTGGTGCTGGTGGGCGGCTCTCCGGGCATCGGCAAATCCACGCTGATGCTCCAGATCTGCAGCTGCCTGTGCGCCTTTTCCAAGGTGCTGTATGTATCCGGTGAGGAGTCGGAGCACCAGCTCAAGCTCCGGGCAAAACGATTACGCGTGGAGAGCCCCAACCTGCTGGTGATCTCCGAGACCGCTCTGGGAGACCTGCTGGAGACAGTGTCGGAGGAGAAGCCGGACGTTCTCATCGTGGACTCCATTCAGACGCTGTATGCCGACGCCGTGGACTCCCCGGCGGGCTCCGTCAGCCAGGTGAAAGAGTGTACCATGGCCCTGATGCAGCTGGCAAAAGGGCAGGGGATCACCGTCTTTGTCATCGGCCATGTCAATAAGGAGGGCTCCATCGCAGGCCCCAAGGTCCTGGAGCACATGGTGGACTGCGTGCTCTATTTCGAGGGGGAGCAGCACACCTCCTACCGGATCCTGCGGGCAGCCAAGAACCGCTTCGGTGCCACCAATGAGATCGGCGTCTTCGAGATGGGGGACGCGGGATTGACGGAGGTGGAGAACCCCTCCCAGATGCTGCTCTCCGGCCGTCCGGAGGGGGCTCCCGGCACCTGTGTCACCTGTGTCATGGAGGGAGCCCGTCCGGTGCTGGCGGAGATCCAGGCTCTGGTGGTCAGCTCCGCCGGAGGCAATCCCCGGCGCACCAGCAACGGTTTCGACTACAACCGGGCAGCCATGCTCCTGGCGGTGCTGGAAAAGCGGGGCGGGCTGAAAGTGTCCGCTTGTGACGCCTATCTGAACATCATCGGCGGACTATATCTGGACGAGCCTGCCGCAGACCTGGCTGCCGTCATCGCCCTGGCCTCCAGCTATCTGGACCGGCCGGTGCCCGGCGACCTGGCGGCAGTGGGGGAAGTGGGACTGACAGGAGAGCTGCGCAGTGTCAACCAGTTGGACCAGCGGATCTCCGAGGTCCGGCGTCTGGGTTTTTGCCGCTGTCTGGTGCCGGCTCACCGGGCGGAGGGGCTGCGTGCTCCTGACGGATTGCAGCTGATTGCGGTCCGCAATATCGGTGAGGCGATCCGAGGGGCGCTTCGTGGGCAGGAATGAAGTGGACGCAGGCGCCGCCAAGAGACGGGAGGCCCGCTGCCGCAGCGCTGTCCAGGGTGCACAGTCCGTCGGATTGGTACACGCAGTCGCTGGTGCATGGGATCAGGCTCATGTCATCACATCCGTTATTGAGATTGTATCTAGCATAACCGGGACGGCGGGTTTTATGTCCGCCCACGAGCCCAGACGCCGCAGCGCTGTTTGGACGGCCGTCCCGGAGGGAAGGAGGATTTTGCGGGATATGATAAATTGAACAAAATAAAAATTTTGTTCAATTTAGGGGAGGGCAAAATGGCGTCATGCCCTGTTTTGGGGCCTTCCGGCGGGTTTGCGCCCCGGCGGCGCCGGGCCTGCGGTATGCGTCCATTCTGTCTTTTTATCCCGCGTATCTGTTATGAACAACTATCGAATTGAATCGCCGCCCATCCTGCGGGATTTCCTGGCGTATCACGAAACCATCAAAGCACACTCCAAGCGCACTGTGGATGAATACTTTCTGGACCTGCGGAATTTCTTCCGCTATCTCAAGCAAGTCCGTGATCCGTCCCTGGCCGGCTGCGCGCTGGACGAAATCGACATTATGGATGTGGATCTGGAGTTTGTGGCCTCTGTGACCCTGACGGATATCTACGGCTATATGACCTATCTCAGCCGTGACCGGGTTCGCCATCAAAACAGTTCCCGGTCGGACTACGGGCTCAATGCAGCCTCCCGGGCCCGGAAGATCGCAACCATCCGTTCCTTTTATAATTACCTCACCAACAAGGCCCACCTACTTCGTGAAAATCCTGTCAAAGATCTGGATTCGCCCAAGATCAAAAAGGAGCTGCCCAAGTATCTGACCCTGGATGAGAGCATCCGGCTGCTGTCGGCGGTGGACGGCAAAAACCAGGAGCGGGACTACTGCATTTTGACGCTGTTCCTCAACTGCGGCCTGCGGATTTCCGAGCTGGTGAACCTGGACTGCAAGGATATCCAGGAGGATGCCCTGCGGGTGCTTGGCAAGGGCAACAAGGTGCGCATCCTCTACCTGAATGATGCCTGTCAGGATGCCCTGAAGCGGTATCTGGCGGTGCGGCGGCCCATCACCGGACGGGATGCCGACGCCTTGTTCTTATCCTCTCAGAATGAGCGCATCAGCCGCTCCACGGTCCACGCCATGGTGAAAAAACGCCTTTTGGAGGCAGGACTGGACGCCCGGGAATACTCCTCCCACAAGCTGCGCCACACGGCGGCCACGCTGATGCTGCAAAACGGCGTGGATGTGCGGGCGGTACAGGAGGTTCTGGGCCACGACCACCTCAATACAACGGAAATCTACACCCACATTGATAACGACGCCTTGCGGACAGCTGCAAAGGCAAACCCCTTGTCACACGTGAAAAATAAAGGAAAATCCGGGACATGATCCCTCCCCTTCCGGCAAAAACGTGCAAAAGAGAACCGCTCCATCAGGAGCGGTTCTCTTTTGCTTTTCCGTTATGGTACCGGGGCCTCAGGGGTTCAGCAGCGCAGCCCAGTGCCAGGTATCGTACATGGGGATGTTGCCGATGCGCCAGATGGAGACGCCGGTCACTCCCAGGAGGCTTGCCATGTTGGCGGCGGCCTGGACGCTGTCGGAGCTCTGGTACCACAGGAAGTAGCGGCTGCCGTCCTCCGTGGTGTAGGTGGCGTAGGACATCTGATAGGTGTCGGACCAGCCGGTGACAGTGTCGGGCTGCTGGAGCCGTTTCCAGACGGTGTCGTTGGTGGGATAGACGGGATCCGCGTCCAGCAGCTTTCCGGATCCGTCGATCTTCCAGGCCACGTTTTCACAGCTGAAGCCCAGCACGATCTTGGAGGCCTGTGCCTCCCCCACCTGCTCCACCATGGTGCGCAGAGACCAGTAAATCTGATCCAGCGGTGCCTGGGCGGCAGTCTTGTAGTACTCCGTGCCCTCATAGCCTGCCAGACTCTTGGGCTCGTAGTCATAAGCCATCAGAATGACCTTGTCCGCCACGGCGGCAATGCGGGAATAGTTATAGCCGTCGTAATAGCCGCCGGTGGAGAGCACCGGGGAGACGCAGACATACAAGGTCTTGTCCAGGTCGTGAACCTTGACGGACAGCTCCGTCAGGAACGCATCGAAGTTCTGTTTGTCGGATGCCCGCAGGCCCTCAAAGTCGATGGTGACGCCGCTGTAAGGGTTGTCGCCGTAGGCCTCATAGGCCACCGTCAGCTCGCTCAGGATCTGCTCCACAGCCTGGGCGCGTCCGCTCTCAGAGGCCAGCAGCGCACTGACGCCGCCGGAGGTGTCCATGAACACATTGAGGTTCAGAGGAATGTCGGAATCCGCCAGGCGCTCCGCAACCTCCTCGTATCCGTCCGGCACAGCAAACTCGTTGCCGTTGGCGCCGGTGGTGGCCAGCAGCGCCTTGCTGCCGTCCCAGGTCATGCGGCTCCATCCGGCGCTGACTGCCTCCATGCGGTCCGTCAGATCCAGCTGGCTGTACGAGGAGATGGCGTAAAAGCCATGTGTCCAGGTAGCCCGCTGGGAGAGCTTTTCATAGATCCGCGCCAGCATGGCCGCCGCCTGTCCCCGGGTGGCGGTGAGATTGGGCCCAAAGGTAGTGGCGGAGGTCCCCTTGGTCATGCCAATGTCATATGCCACAGTGATGTAGCCCTTGCGCTCCGTGACGTCGGTAAACGGCAGGGCAGCCTTCTTCTCGCACAGCTCCGCTGCGCCCCGCAGCCCCAGGGCCCGCACCAGCATCTCGGCCATCTCGCCCCGGGTGATGGCGGCATTGGGCCGGAAAGCACCTCCGGCGTCCAGAACGTCCATCTGTACAGCGGCTTCGATCTGGGTGTACCAGGTATGGGTAGCGGGCACGTCGGTAAAGGACGGCGCTGTGGGAGCCGTGACGCGGCTGCCCCACTGCTCACGCATCATCCGGTACAAGACCCCGACGAACTGTGCACGGGTCATGGAATCTGCGTATCCGAAGGTATCGCCGTCATAGCCGTTCATCAGGCCGTAGTCCACCGCCTTTTGGATATCCCCGGCCAGGGAACTGTCCGCCGGGATATCCTGGTAAGTCCCTGCGGCAGACGCCGGGACTACCGTCAAAGACACCGCCATGGCGATGCCCAGCAGCAGCGCAATCCATCGTTTCATCATGCGACCTCCCCGCTTTCGTAGAATTTGCTATCAGTATAGCACACCAAAACCGGAAAAGGAACTGCTTTTCCCGGAATTTACGGCCGGATATTTCCGGTAATGTGGATGCCCCGCAGCTTCTGGTAATTGTAGGTGGACAGCGGGCGGTTATCGGCGTCATAGCTGTGGGCCGCCACCAGGATGTTGGCGGGCATGGCCGGCCGCCCCACCGCCACCACCACCGGGGTGTGCTGATAGCCCTCCCCGGTGAAGGAGAGCTGGAGGAGATCCCCGGGGCGCAGCTCCTCCAGACCGCACTCCTCTCCCACCGGACCGATGGAGAGGACTTTCCGGGTGAGAAAGTCATAGAGGTACTCCACCCCGGTCCAGGACGGGGATTTCTGATTGGCACTGATATAGTACCAGCCGAAATCCGGCACAAAGTTCATGAGGCTTCCCCCGGCGAACAGGCACTGAGATGCGAAATTGGTGCAGTCCCCGCCGATCTCCTCGTAGTCGTAAAACCTGGGATTTCTGCCAAAGGCCCACCGGTGGGCGTAGCGCACCGCAGCCATGCGGTCATAATCCGGTACAAAACGCATGATCTCCCCTCCCCTTTCCTCCCAGTCTATGCGCCGGGCAGGGGCCGGGGCACAAAAAAGAGCCGCCCGCAGGCGGCCCATTCAATTTCGCAGGGTGTACACGTCCTCTCCCCGGGTTTGCTTTACGCTGAGGATCCGCTGATCCACCATGTAGCCCAGAACCTCCTGCAAAAAGGCGTCGGGATCCGTGACGGCAATGCGCCGATGGGAAAAGGGCAGTCCGGCGCTCAGGTCCCGGACTGCCTCACGCAGCTGGGCCCGGGTGCAGCCGCCCTGCTTTTTCACTGCCCGGCGAATCCGGGCAACACCCTTGGCTTTCAGGAGGGACGCATCGTCCCGGGCAGCAGTCTGGGCCCGGTAAAGGCCCCAGGCATAGAGCACCGCCGTAATGGCCATAAAGGCCAGCAGGTACGGAAGATAGTGCAGGAGATTCATTTGCGCTTCTCCCCTTTTGCCCGCTTTTCCTCCTCTTTCCAGACGATAAAATGGTGATCCCGGAGGATCTCCAGGAACTTGATGAGCCGGGGCAGGGATTTCTCCATGCCGGGATACGCAGTGTCCAGCTTCTGGGAGATGGCGTATACGTCCCGCTCTCCGTCAATGAGCTTCCAGATGAAGCTGCCGTAGCCGTCCAGGGCGATATGGCTGACCCGGGGCTTATGGAAAAAGCGCTGGGCGATGCGGTTGTAAAATCCCGTCCACTCCTTGGTGAGGGTGACGATACCGGTCTCATCCACGGTGAACTCTGTCTCCGGCGTGCGGACAGGCACGTATTCCAGATAGTTTTCAGACTGTTTCTTCTTCATGGGACGCAGCCCTCCTTGTCTCGAGTTGGGGCCGCGGAAGCGGCCCGGGAAAACCGCACAGGCACGGCCGGCCCTTGCGGGCGGACCGTGCCTGTTGGATACAGCGGATCTTACTTCTTGGTGCTGGTGCAGACCTTCGCCAAAGAGGCCAGCAGCAGCACGAAGGCGATAATGGAAATGATGGAGCTGATGCCGCCCAGGTTCAGGATGCCGGAGACATCGATATTGAGCTTGGCAGCGGCCAAACCCGCCAGAACGACGCCCATGAGGCCCTCACCGGCAATGAGGCCGGAGGTGTACAGGACGCCCCGGTCCACGCCGGCCCGGCGCTCCTCCTCGGAGACGTTCTTGCGGCGCTCCATGAACCAGCGAACTACGCCGCCGGCCATGATGCCGGCGCTGAGGCTGAAGGGCAGGTACATGCCCACGGCAAAGGGCATCACCTGGACGCCCATGATCTCCACCACGATGGCAACACCCACGCCGGTAAGGATCAGGGCCCAGGGCAGCTGGGCGTTCATAATGCCCTCCACCAGCATCTTCATCATGGTAGCCTGGGGAGCGGGGATCTCCTTGCCGCCGAACTCCCAGGCGGCGTTCATCAGGTACAGCACGAAGCCGATGACAGCAGCAGAGGCGATGACGCCGATGATCTCGCCGATCTGCTGCTTCTTGGGGGTGGCACCCAGGATGAAGCCGGTCTTCAGGTCCTGAGAGCAGTCGCCTGCGATGGCGGCGATGACGCAGATGATGCCGCCGATGCAGATGGCGCCGGTCATGCCGGTGGTGCCCACGGTGCCGGTGGCTTTCAGAAGAATGGTGGTGATGATAATGGTGGCGATGGCCATGCCGGACACCGGGTTATTGGAGGAGCCGATGAGGCCCACCATCCGGGAGGACACGGTGGCAAAGAAGAAGCCGAACACCACCACGATGACTGCACCCAGCAGGTTCACGGGGAACGCAGGCAGCAGCCAGATGGCCACAGCGATGACCACCATGGCGATGAGCAGCACGGGCATGGGGATATCCTGCTCCGTGCGCAGGGTGGAGGCCTTGCCGGCGCTCTTCATGCCCTTCATGGCCTGCTTGAAGGTGCGCACGATCAGGGGGAAGCTCTTGATGAGGCTGATGATGCCGCCGGTAGCCACGGCACCGGCGCCGATGTACTTGACATAGGTGCCCCACAGATCAGAGGGTGCCAGGGTGCTGATGGGAGCAGAGCCCGGGAACACCACGGCGTCACCGCCGAAGAGGGCGATCATGGGCATGATGACGAACCAGCTGAGGGTGCCGCCGGCGAACATATAGCTGGAGATCTTGGGTCCGCATATGTAGCCCACACCAGCCAGGGCGGGCAGCACCTGGATGCCGATGGAAGAGCCCTTGTAGAAGGCGATATCGTGGCCGATCTCGCTGGGGAAGACCTTGAAGCCGTCGCTGATGAGCTTGTAGGCAGCGGCGATGCCCAGGCCGGAGAACACCACGCCGGCCTTGCTGCCGCCCTCTTCACCGGCCAGCAGCACCTCGGCGCAGGCGGTGCCCTCGGGGAAGGGCAGCACGCCGTGCTCCTCCACGATGAGGGCCTGGCGCAGGGGCACCATGAAGATGACGCCCAGGACGCCGCCCACCAGGGCAACCAATCCCAACGTCACCACGCTGGGCATGTCGATGATGCCGTCCTTGGCCCACAGGAACAGGGCCGGCAGGGTGAAAATAGCGCCTGCGGCCACGGACTCACCGGCGGAGCCGATGGTCTGGACCAGGTTGTTCTCCAGAATGGAATCCCGGCGCAGGATCACCCGGATGATACCCATGGAGATCACGGCTGCGGGGATGGATGCGGAAATGGTCATGCCTACCTTCAAACCCAGGTAGGCGTTGGCCGCGCCGAACACGATGGCCAGCACGATGCCGATGAGGACGGACGTCACCGTAAATTCCGGTACCACACGGTCTGCCGGTATGTACGGCTTAAAGTCGCTGTTTTTGTTGGACATTCCAAAAACCCTTTCTATTTCTTTTTTGCTATCTCTTAACGAAACGCCTCGAATACTTTATCATATCTTAGCGATTATGGAAAGCAAAATATAAATTTCGGGGAATTTTTGTGCAATGGGGAGAATTTTATATTACTTTTCCGCCAGTCTGGCCAGCACGTCTGTTAAAAGCTGGTAGAACCGGGTGAAGGAATCCAGCGGCAGGTGCTCGTCGGGGGTGTGGCAGCCCCGGATGGTGGGGCCCACGGCGATGGCGTCCAGGCCCGGCAAAGCCTCGGAGAAGAGGCCGCACTCCAGTCCCGCGTGGATGGCTTCGATGGAGAGTTCCCCGCCGAAGAGGGTCTTGTAACTCTCACAGAACACATCCCGGATGGGAGAGTGCTCCGCATAGGCCCAGCCGGGATACCGGCCGGTGATCTCCGTGGTGAAGCCGAAGGTCTCCGCCAGCAGGGCCAGGGCCTCCTCCGTCTCCTCCTGCAAAGACTCCACGCTGCTGCGGGGAGCAAACACCAGCTCCAGCCGCTCGCCGGCGGAGCGCACAACACCCAGGTTCAGGGAAGTCACCACAAAGTTGCCCTGCTTGGGATTGCGCACCCGCACGCCGTTGGGAGCCAGGCACGCGGCGTTTACCAGGGCTTGTCCGGCCTGGGGGGTGAGCACTTGACAGTCCTGCTCCTCCCCTGCCGCGGCGGTAAAGACAAAGGAGGGTTCCGTGGGCAAAATCTCCTCCGCCAGGGCCTTGCCCAGCTCCTGTGCCGCCTCCAGAGCCTTCTGCGCCTCTTCGCGGTTGAGATAGAGAACGGAGGCGGAGCACTCCCGGGGAATGGCGTTATCCTTGCTGCCGCCGTCGAAGGCCATCAGGCGGCAGTCCTTCCCCGCCGTCAGGTGCCGCAGCACCCGGGCCATGAGCTTGACGCCGTTGCGGCGCTCCTTGTGGATGTCACTGCCGGAGTGGCCGCCCAAAAGGCCTCTGATCTCCAGGGAGACGGGGAAGCCGTGGGCCTCCTCCCGCTGGGCAGGACGCACCAGGGCATAGCGCATGCCGCCGGCACAGCTGACGGTGGCCACTCCCTCCTCCTCAGAGTCCAGGTTGATCATGGTGCGGGAGTCCAGCTGGGACTTGTCCAGGGCCTTGGCGCCGTCCAGGCCCACCTCCTCACAGACGGTGAATACGCACTCCAGGGGCGGATGACGCAGGGTGTCATCGTCCAGAACGGTCATCATCAGCGCCACCGCAGCGCCGTTGTCGCCGCCCAGGGTGGTGCCGTTTGCCCGCAGGACGCCGTCCTCCACGATGAGGTCCAGGCCCTCCGTCTCAAAGTCGTGCTCCACGCCCGCCAGCTTCTCGCACACCATGTCCAGGTGGCCCTGGAGCATCACCGGCGCGGCGTTCTCCGCCCCGGCGGAGGCGGGCTTTTTGATGATGACGTTGTTGGCAGCGTCCTGATTCACCCACAGTCCCCGCTCCTTGGCGAAGGACACCAGGTAATCGCTGATGGCCTTTTCGTTGTGGGATCCCCGGGGAATGGCACTGATGTCCTCAAAAAAGCGGAACAGAGCCTCCGGCTGGAGGCCTTTGATCCTGTACTCCATATGAGAAACACTCCTTTATCATTTTGTGTGCGTACAGTATACCACAGCTTTCTTCAAAAGACAAATCCCATATACCGGCATTGACACTTTCTCCGGTTCCGCATATAATTTCTTCCGACAATAATTGATATATCAATGATTGGAGATGACCGGCATGCGCTATGCCATTCACACCCTGCTCTCCCGGGCGGCCCATCTGATGCGAAACGATCTGCGGCCCCACCTGAGCGCCATCGGGCTCTCCCCGGGGCAGCCCAAGGTGCTCCGCTCCCTGATGGCCCGGGAGCCCCTCTCCCAGCGGCAGCTGGCCTATTACTGCGAGGTGGATCCCGCCGCCATCAGCCGGATGCTGGAGAGCATGGAACGGGACGGCCTTCTGATGCGGACGGCCTCGGCTACAGACCGGCGCACCGGTGAGGTACGTCTGACGGACAAGGGCCGGGAGACGTTCCAGCTTTGGGAGGAGCAGTGCTCCGCCCTGGAAGAGCGGATGCTTCAGGGCTTTTCCCGGGAGGAACGGGAACAACTGACTGGCTTTCTGGACCGGGCCTACCGCAATCTGGGCGGACATCTTCTGTAAGGAGGGATTGGTATGGAAGATCTGAAAATCGTCTTTTCCTATCTGCGCCCTCACCGCAGGGAGATGGCCGCAGCGGTGGTGCTGCTGCTTCTGGAGTGCGTTTTTGAAATGGCGATCCCACTTATTATGACGGATATCGTGGACGTGGGGGTCCCCGCCCATGATATCCCCTACCTGCTGCGCCAGGGCGGCTGGATGGTGCTGTGCGCCCTGCTGGCACTGCTGACGGGCCTGGCCTACGCCCGGTTTGCCGCCCGGGCGGCCTACGGATTCGGCGCCCAGCTGCGTCTGGCGGAGTACCGCCGCCTCCAGTCCTACGCCTTTTCCAACCTGGACCGCTTCTCCGCCCCCTCCCTGGTGACCCGCATGACCACCGACGTGACGGTGATGCAGAACGTCATCAACGCCGGGCTGCGGCCTCTGGTGCGCTCTCCGGTGATGCTGGTGCTGGGCATCGGCCTGGCCTTCTTCCTCAACCGGAAGCTGGCGCTGGTATTCGTTATCGCCTCCCCCATTCTGGGTGGGATCCTCTTTCTCATCGTGGGCAAGGTGGGCCCTCTCTACCACCGCCAGCAGCGGGCGGTGGATCACCTCAACGGCCGCGTCCAGGAGGCCCTCACCGCCATCCGGGCCATCAAGGCCTTTGTCCGGGGCGACTATGAGGCGAAGCAGTTTGACGCCGTCAACCAGGAGCTGACCCAGGCCAGCCTGGATACCTTCCGCTTCGCCCAGTTCAACATGCCCGCCTTTCAGGCGGTGTTCTACACGGCGGTGGTGCTCATCATGTGGTACGGCGGGAACTTTATCCTGGCGGGCAGCATGCAGGTGGGCGAGCTCACCGGCTTTTTGAGCTATGTGCTCCAGGTGATGAACTCCCTGATGATGATTTCCAACGTCTTTTTGCTCCTCACCCGCTCCCTGGCCAGCGCCCGGCGCATCCGGGAGGTGCTGGAGGAGCCGGCGGACCTGGCGGATCCCGCCGACCCCGTGGAGACCGTGGCGGACGGCTCCGTGGATTTCTGCGATGTCTCCTTC
Source organism: Dysosmobacter sp. (assembly GCF_052306735.1). Lineage (NCBI taxonomy): Bacteria > Bacillati > Bacillota > Clostridia > Eubacteriales > Oscillospiraceae > Dysosmobacter > Dysosmobacter sp. The sequence goes on from NZ_DAWBAJ010000002.1 coordinate 74,775, forward strand.
AAGTATGCCAAGTCGGCGGAAAAGGACGCATTGTCCCATGTGGAGCTCCACATCGCCGCCGGTGAGACGGTGGGCATCATCGGCGGCACCGGCTCCGCCAAGAGCACCCTGGTGCAGCTGATCCCCCGGCTCTACGACGCCACCTCCGGTACTGTGAAGGTGGGCGGACGGGACGTGCGGGACTACCGCCTCTCCACCCTGCGGGACGCCGTGGGCATCGTGCTGCAAAAGAACGTCCTCTTCTCCGGCACCATCCGGGATAACCTGCGCTGGGGGGATCCGGAGGCCTCTGACGAGACCTTGTGGGCCGCCTGCCGGGCCGCCTGTGCCGACGAGTTTCTGGAGAAGATGCCCGACGGCCTGGACACGGACCTGGGCCAGGGGGGCGTCAACGTCTCCGGCGGGCAGAAACAGCGGCTGTGCATCGCCCGGACGCTGCTCAAGCGTCCGAAAGTGCTGATCTTCGACGACTCCACCAGCGCGGTGGACACCGCCACCGAGGCCAGGATCCGGGCCAACCTGCGTGTCCTGCCCCAGGTCACCAAGCTCATCATCGCCCAGCGGATCACCTCCGTCATGGACGCCGACAAGATCGTGATCCTGGAGGACGGCCATATCCACGCCGTAGGCACCCACCAGGAGCTGCTGGCGTCGGATGGGATCTATCAGGAGATCTACGATTCTCAGATGAAAGGAGGGGCCATCCATGGCGAAGCCATTTAACGGCAGCCGTCCCAAAGATCTGCGGCACACCCTCTCCCGGCTTCTTGACTACCTGAGGCGCCACCGGGCCCTTCTGGTGCTGGTGGGGATCCTGGCGGCCGTCAGCGCCTCCGCCAACCTCCTGGGTACCTACATGATCAAGCCTATTGTCAACCAGGTGGTCCAGGCAGGCAGCCGGGCGGGGCTCATCGCCGGTGTGGCTACGGCGGCAGCCATCTATGCCGCCGGTGCCCTCTCCACCCTGGGCTATACCCAGCTGATGGTGCGGGCGGCCCAGAAGATCCTGCGGGATATCCGCCGGGATCTGTTCGTCCATCTGCAGACTCTGCCCCTGGGCTTCTTTGACGCCAACCGCAAGGGCGACCTCATGAGCCTCTTCACCAACGACGTGGACACCATTTCCGACGCCCTCAACAACAGCTTTGCCATGATCATCCAGAGCTTCGTCCAGGTAGTGGGCACTCTGGCACTGCTTTTCATCCTCAACTGGCGCCTGACCCTTATCGTGGTGCTGGGCTACGCCGCCATGTTCTTCTATATTCGATACAGCGGACGGCGCAGCAGGTTCTACTACAACCGCCAGCAGTCCAGCCTGGGCGAGCTGGACGCCTATATTGAGGAGATGGTCTCGGGGCAGAAGGTGGTCAAGGTATTCAACCACGAGGAGGCCAATCTCCAGGGCTTTGCGGAGCGCAATGAGCAGCTGCGCCGGGCGGGCATCAGCGCCCAGAGCTATGCCGCCACCATGATCCCGGCGGTGGTGTCCATCTCCTACCTCAACTACGCCGTCATCGCCGTGCTGGGCGGGGTGATGGTGATTCTGGGCCTGTCCGACGTGGGAAGCCTTGCCAGCTATCTGGTGCTGGTGCGCCAGTCCGCCATGCCCATCAACCAGTTTACCCAGCAGGGCAACTTCCTCCTCTCCGCCATGGCCGGTGCCGAGCGGGTCTTTACCGCCATGGAGCAGCCGCCGGAGGAGGACACGGGCACCGTGACCCTCACCCGCCTGCCCGCCCAGCCGGGCAGGGCGCCCCAGTGGATCTGGCAGGACAGCGCTGCTCCGGATCAGCCGCCGATCCCCCTGCGGGGGGACGTCCGCTTCCATGACGTCTCCTTCTCCTACGACGGGCGGCGCACCATTCTCCACGGCCTGTCCTTCTATGCAAAGCCCGGCCAGAAGATCGCCTTCGTGGGCTCCACCGGCGCCGGAAAGACCACCGTCACCAGCCTCATCAACCGCTTCTACGACGTCTCCGGCGGCTCCGTCACCTTTGACGGCATCGACATCCGGCGCATCCGCAAGGCGGATCTGCGCCGCTGCTTCGGCGTGGTGCTCCAGGACACCCACCTCTTCACCGGCACCGTGGCGGACAACATCCGCTTCGGCAAGCTGGACGCCACCGATGAGGAAGTCCGCCGGGCGGCGGTCATCGCCAACGCGGACTCCTTCATCCGCCGCCTGCCCCAGGGCTATGACACCATGGTCACCGGAGACGGCGCCAACCTCTCCCAGGGCCAGCGGCAGCTGCTGGCCATCGCCCGGGCTGCTGTGGCGGATCCGCCGGTGCTGATTTTGGATGAGGCTACCTCCTCCATCGACACCCGGACGGAGGCCCTTATTGAAAAGGGCATGGACCAGCTGATGGAGGGCCGGACGGTGTTCGTCATCGCCCACCGTCTCTCCACCGTCCGCAACGCCAACGCCATCATCGTTCTGGAAAACGGCGCGGTGGTGGAGCAGGGCGACCACGAGCAGCTCCTGGCCCGGCGGGGAGAATATTACCAGCTCTACCACGGCATGTTCGAGCTCTCCTGAGCCCGATCCCGCCTGCCAAAGGAAAAAGGAGGGAGACGCGATGCGTCTCCCTCCTTTTTTAAGGTGAGGTTATGCAGTTGAAATGAACGATCAGGCCTTGTGGTCGCAGCCCAGAACGTCCACGATCTTGTGGGCCACCAGCTCCTTGATGGCGGCGCGGGCGGGCTTGAGATACTCGCGGGGATCGAACTTATCGGGATGCTCCGCCATGAACTTACGGATGGTGCCGGTCATGGCCAGACGCAGGTCGGAGTCGATGTTGATCTTGCACACGGCGCTCTTGGCGGCCTTGCGCAGCTGCTCCTCGGGGATACCCACGGCATCGGGCATCTTGCCGCCGTAGGTGTTGACCATCTTCACGAAGTCCTGAGGCACGGAGGAGGAGCCATGGAGCACGATGGGGAAGCCGGGCAGACGCTTGACTACCTCGTCCAGGATGTCAAAGCGCAGCGGAGGGGGAACCAGCTCGCCCTTTTCGTTGCGGGTGCACTGAGCGGCGGTGAACTTGTAAGCGCCATGGCTGGTGCCGATGGCGATGGCCAGGGAATCGCAGCCGGTCTTCTCCACGAACTCCTGCACCTCGTCGGGATGGGTGTAGTGGGACTCCTCGGCGGAGACCTTCACATCGTCCTCGATGCCGGCCAGAGCGCCCAGCTCAGCCTCGACCACCACGCCGTGGTCATGGGCATACTCCACGACCTTCTTGGTGATCTCGATGTTCTCGGCAAAGGGCTTGGAGGAAGCATCGATCATAACGGAGGTGAAGCCGCCGTCGATGCAGGACTTGCAGGTCTCAAAGTCGGGGCCGTGATCCAGGTGCAGGGCGATGGGGATATTGGGGCACTCGATGACAGCGGCCTCCACCAGCTTCACAAGGTACGTGTGGTTGGCGTAGGCGCGGGCACCCTTGGACACCTGCAGGATCAGAGGGGCATCCAGATCCCGGGCGGCCTCGGTGATGCCCTGGACGATCTCCATGTTGTTGACGTTGAACGCGCCGATGGCATAGCCGCCGTCGTATGCCTTCTTGAACATTTCGGTGGTGGTAACCAAAGCCATAAATAATCATCTCCTGTTAAATTTAAATTGTTCCGCCCCGCCGCTGCGGACACCCGCCCGATCCACGCAAAGTTTACGTAAACCGATGAGTGATTTTCACAAACGAACTGGACGAAAACGATTTTCTGTTTTGATAATATCACAAAAATTTTAAAATGCAAGTATTTACAATTCATTTTATGGATGTTATGATAAATCTAACAAATTCTGAGGAGGATTTTCTCATGAGTGAACTGAAAGGCGCATGTATCTTCGGCCAGTCCGGCGGCCCCACTTCCGTCATCAACGCCAGCGCGTACGGCGTGATCCACACCGCGCTGCAAAACCCCAACATCACCCGCGTTCTGGGCGCGGAGCACGGTATCAAGGGCGTTTTGAACGACCGGCTGTTCGACATGGGCCAGGAGGATCCCGCGGAACTGGAGCTTCTGAAGTACACTCCCTCTTCCGCCCTGGGTTCCTGCCGCTATAAGATGGCCGATCCGGATGTGGACGACACCGATTACAAGCGCATCCTGGAGATCTTCAAGAAGTACGATGTCCGCTACTTCTTCTACAACGGCGGCAACGACTCCATGGATACCTGCAACAAGATCTCCAAGTACATGCAGAAAGTCGGCTACGAGTGCCGCGTCATGGGCGTGCCCAAGACCATCGACAACGACCTCTTCGGCACCGACCACTGCCCCGGCTTCGCCTCCGCTGCCAAGTATATCGCCACCTCCTGCATGGAGGTCTATCAGGACGCCCGGGTCTATGACACCGGCATGGTCTGCATCATCGAGATCATGGGCCGCCACGCCGGCTGGCTGGCGGGCGCCTCCGCTCTGGCCACCGCTTACGGCGCAGGCCCCGACCTCGTCTACCTGCCCGAGGTGGACTTCGACATGGACCAGTTCCTTGCCGATGTGGAGCGCATCTACAAGGAGAAGGGCAACTGCATGGTAGCTGTGTCCGAGGGCATCCACTATGCCGACGGCTCCTTCGTCTCTGAGGCCAAGACCTCTGCCACCGACGGTTTCGGCCATGCCCAGCTGGGCGGCCTTGCGTCCCTGCTTGCCAACGTGGTCAAGCAGCGCACCGGCGCCAAGGTCCGGGGCATCGAGCTGAGCCTGCTGCAGCGCTGCGGCGCGCACCTGGCCTCCGAGACCGACATCGAGGAGAGCTATATGTCCGGCAAGGCTGCCGTGGAGAACGCCGTGGCCGGCATCACCGACAAGATGGTGGGCTTCGAGCGCAGCTATGAGAACGGCCAGTATGTCTGCAAGACGAAGCTGCTCCCGCTGACCGAGGTGGCCAACACCGAGAAGAAGGTTCCTCCGGAGTGGATCAATGCCGCCCACAACGGCGTGGAGAAGCCCTTCATCGACTATGTGCTGCCTCTGATCCAGGGCGAGCCCAACCTGCCCAAGGTGGACTCCCTGCCCCGCTTTGCCAAGCTCAAGAAGGTCCTGGCGAAGTAATCCAACACAGCAAGAGCCGAAGCGGAATTTCCGCTTCGGCTCTGTTCTTTTCTATGGCTTTTCTCTTTCCGGGGGAAGCTCCCTCTTACTTCTCCCGTCCATTCAAAAACTGGCAGATAAATCCTGCTGCCACAGCCACTGCAGCGATGATCCCCAGAGCGGGATCCAAGGCATATCCCGCCAATCCCGCGGCTAACGTCCAGAACGCCACAGCAAATACGGTCACCTTGATTGCCTCCTCACTTGTTCTTCTGATAGATGGCCCACAGGCCGTTCATCAGAAGGAACTTGTCATAGACGATGGGGGTCTTGCAGTATTTGACGATCACCGGCGCGTTGCCGCCGGTTGCCACCACGCTGATCTCCCGGCCGCCGAACTCTCCCCGGATGCGCTCGATGATGCCGTCCAGCATCCCGGCAGTGCCGTAGACGATGCCGGCGCGCATGCAGTCCTCGGTGTTCTTTCCGATGACGGCCTTGGGATGCTGGAGGGAGATGGCGGGCAGCTGGGCCGCCCGGCGGCTGAGGGCCTCCAGGGACACATTGACCCCCGGCAGCAGCATGCCGCCCACGTAGTTGCGCTGGGCGTCGATGACGCCGATGGTGGTGGCGGTGCCCATGTCAATGGTGATAATGGGAGGCTCGAAGCGCTCCAGTGCCGCCACGGCGTCCGCCACGATATCCGCTCCCACCTGCACCTGGTTCTCCATCCGCAGGTTCAGCCCCGTCCGCACGCCGGGACCCACCATCATGGGGGGCTTGCCCAAAAGCCGGGTCAGGGCCTTGGACATCATGAAATTCAGGGGGGGCACTACGCTGCAGAAGATGGCGCCTGTGACATCCTGATAGTTATAGTGATAAAGCGTAAACAGGTTCATCAGATCAATGCTGATCTGATCGGCGGTCTTACGGCTGTCGGTGTCCAGGTAAGCCAGGAACCGGAGATTCTTTTCCCGGTCGAACAATCCCACAGAGGTGGTGGAGTTGCCCACGTCGATGGCCAGCAGCATGCGGCGTCTCCCCTTTCGTTGTCTCTTCGTCGTTTTTTCTATGGTATCACGTCTTCCCCGCCCTTGCAAGTGCCGCCGCCCTCCGGTATACTGGCTATCAGTACCAGAAAGGCGGGCTGCATATGTTTACCATCACCCTCCCCTCTCCCCTGGGGCCCTTGACCCTGGCTTCCGACGGCGCGGCCATCACCGGGCTGTGGCTGGCAGGTCAGAAGTATTTTGCCTCTACCCTGGACATCCATGCGTCCCCGGCGCCGGATCTGCCGGTATTTGACCAGACGGCAGCGTGGCTGGACGCGTATTTTTCCAAAGCTCCCCTCCCGGCCATGCCGCCCCTGGCCCCGTCCGGCAGTCCCTTCCGTCAGGCGGTGTGGGCGCTGCTGCGGGAGATCCCCTATGGCGCAACCACCACCTACGGCGCCCTGACACAGGCTCTGCGGGCCCGGGGCATCGCTGCCGCACCCCAGGCAGTGGGCGGCGCCGTGGGCCACAACCCCATCTCCATCCTGATCCCCTGCCACCGCGTGGTGGGAGCAGACGGCAGCCTCACCGGCTATGCCGGAGGCGTGGAGAAGAAGCGCTTTTTGCTGGAGCTGGAGGGAGCAGACCTGACGGGGCTGTACGTGCCCAAAACGGGCACGGCTTTATAAGAAAACGGGACACTGGAAGATCCGGTGTCCCGTTTTTTCAGCTCAATCCGCCTCTGAGAGTTTCCAGAAATACAACAGGGTTTCGCGATAAGAACGCTCCATATCGTCCAGGTTGGATTGCAGAAACGCCGGATGGAGCTTCTCCCAGTTCAGGAAAAGGGTACGAACCACTTCGCCCTCCTGCCGGTAAACGAGAAAGTACCGGGGGTATCTGTAACTCCGCATCCGCAGTTTCCCGTCCAGATAGTTGGCGCCGACGGCGGACACGTTCTCTGGATGCTCCAGGGTAATGCCATAGTCGAAAGCGTACAGCTCCGCATCCACCCCGGGTGATACATCCGCAAACGTACCAATGGCATAGAACTGCGTCACCTGATACCCATTGTATCCCGCAGGATCTTCGCTCTGTGCGTCTGCGCGCTGCAGCTGCGCCAAGCTGCTGTCCATCCGGTCCTCCAGAACGGTCCGGTATATAGTCAGAGCTTCCTGATCCACGGTTTCCTCTTCATCCCAGGCATTGCGGATCAGCCAGTAGAGGTCCTGAGACTCCAGTCGGACTTCCGTCTGACAGGGCCCTTTGCAATACTCGGCCAGAACATTTCCCTCTGTCAGCCCGATCCATAAGGTCAGGTGCGCGTCAAAACTGCTCCACTCCTCCGGACCGCCCTCCAGATAAACCGTGACAGACCAGACCCGGTCTGCAGGAGTACTTCCCGGCCTGATCCGGGCGTTTCGCAGCGCCGACGCCAGCATCCCTGCCGGGATCCCATTACCAACGATGTTCACCAGGTCTTCCGGCTGGATAAAAGCCAGCAGCACCATCATATCCGGCTCCTCCACCCGATCCTCCGTGGAATAAGCCGTCAGTCCCTCCAACGCGCAGCCCACATCCGCCAGTTCCTCCTCCGGGATAGCCAGCCCCGGCAGGATGGCCCCGTCGGAGAAGGTCAGAAGGTACTGATATCCGGCGCTGGTGGCCGTGGCAGGCCGCTGGTATTGCAAAAAGAGATCCCAGCCGCCGTCCATTCGCTGGCGGAAACCCGCAACTGTAAACTCTGCACCATCCGTACTTTCTCCGGCACCATAGCCGAAGGATGCCGGATGTTCCTCCACATACGCTTCCAGAGCCATGCGGATATCGCTGTCGCTCCAATCCAGGGCCTTGCGTACTTCCTCCAGTGTCACCAAACGTTGGCCCTCGGTATCCCAGCACCAGGCTGCCAGCGTCCCGTCGGTGGAATAAGTGGGCATGGTGCATCCCAGCTCCAGGATCGTCACCGTGCTGCGCCCTACACAGGGATAAGCGGATACCTTTGCCCACTGGCCTTCGTTGTCCGTGATAAAGCTCTGGGCAAAGTCCCGGATGGTCTGATTCACAGCTTTCAGATCTTCCAGATCCTCCGCGTCATCCTCCACCCGGAACTGCAGCGTCTCCACCACGCTCTCCCCCCGCTCCGTCCGGTCATAGAGGAAGCGGGCCTCCGGCCGGGGATCCTCCACCCAGGCACCACCACGCCCGGAAAAGGCGATTCCCCCCAGGCACACGGCCGCCAGCGCCAGGCACACCGCCGTCACCGCCAGCATCCGGGGCGCTTTCACGATGCGCTCCAACCGCTCTTTGATTTTCTGGCCGCCGCCGGACATGGTGGTGGCACACTGCAGCAGATCTCCCGGCCGGGGCCCGGCTGTCAGCAAAGAGAGCAGGGTGCGGCCGTAGGCTGTCCGCTCCGATTCCCCAAGGTACGCCAGCGCCCGCTGGTCACAGGCCAGTTCCCCATCCTGCCGGGACGCTGCCGCCGCCCACCACACCAGGGGATTGTACCAGTGGAGCGCCAAGGCCAGGCACCGCAGCAGGCTCCAGATGTGGTCCTTGTGTACGTAGTGGGCCTCCTCATGGGAGAGCACATGCCGGAGCATTTGGGTGTCCGCCGCTGTCTCTCCGGTCACATAGATCTTGGGGAATACCACACCGCAGAGGCAGGGAGAGCTGAGGCCCTCCACCGTGTAGACCGGCAGGTTTCCATAGGGAAAGGGCGGCTGAAAAGGTACCCGGCGCCGCCGCAGCCGCCGGGCAAAGCGGAGGTTGCTGACAGTCAGCACCCCCAGCATAACGGCCGCACCCGCCAGGTAGAAAAGAATCAGCACATCCCGCCAGTCGGCGTAGAAGCGGTACTCCGTCCAGCCCTCCCGGGTCTGGACGGTGCAGCCGTCGTGGTACTCCACCCATGCCCCCAGGATGCGCTGCCCGTGGGTGCCCACCACCATCACACCGGTAGGTGCATCCTCCGGCAGGGGTTCGTCGAAGGTGCCGGACAGCTCAGGATCCGGGAAAGCGTACAGGGCCGTCTCATCCAGCGCCTTCTCCACCGCCGGGGACTCCGGCAGCAGGGCCTCCAGGCTCACCGGAGCGGAAAAGAGCTGCACCGGGATCAGCAGCCGCGCCAGAACCACCAGCCACAAAGCATACCGGGCCGTGCCGCTGATCCGCTCTCCCAGCAGGCGCCGGGCTGCCAGCACCGCCAGGATCAGGAGGCTGGAGGACACCATCCACTCAAGCATCCTCTCCGCCCCCTTCCGCCTGATCCAGGATCGCCCGCAGCTGGGCGATATCCTCCTGTGTCAGAGCCTGCCGCCGGGCCATGGTGCTCACCATCAGCCCCACGCTGCCCCGATACACCCGATCTAAAAAGGTGTGGGTCTCTTCTATCTCCGCTTCCTCCCTGGCAACAAGCGGTGTATAGTGTTTTGCCTTGCCAATGGTCTCGGAGCGTACCAGGCCCTTTTCCTCCATCCTCCGCAGCGTGGTGATGGTGGTGCTCTTGGCCCACCCCACCCGGCATTTCAGCTCCGCCACCAGCTCCATCACCGTCTGGGGCGAGTGACGCCACAGACATTCCAGTACGTTCCACTCACTGGCTGTCAGATGCACCTGCATGGTTCCGCCTCCCCTCTGGTTTACTTTGTAGACCTATCATAACACATAAGGTCTACATTGTAAACCACATTTTAAAAAAAGGAGCGGACTGCTGTCCGCTCCTGGTCTGAAAGAGAGGTTGGTTTCGATCCGGGTTACAGGATGATGCAGATGAGCCCGCCGCTGCCCTCGTTGATGATCCGCTCCAGGGTCTCCCGGAGTTTTTTCCGGGCGTCCTCCGGCATCCGCTTGAGCTTGGTTTGCAGATCCTCGCTGACCAGCTCGTGGAAGCTGCGGCCGAAGATATTGGACTGCCAGATCTTGCTGGTGTCCCCCTCGAACTCCTGAAGCAGGTAGTTGACCATGTCCTCGGACTGCTTTTCGTTGCCCACGATGGGGCTCACCGCCGTCTCGATGTCCGCCCGGATCATGTGGATGCTGGGGGCGCTGGCCTTGAGGCGCACGCCGTAGCGCCCTCCCTGCTTCATGATCTCCGGCTCCTCCAGCGTCAGCTCGTCGATGCCCGGCACCACGATGCCGTAGCCGGTCTCCCGCACGTCCTTCAAGGCCCCGGCTACCTTATCGTACTCCGCTTTCACGGCGGAGAGCCGGGTCAGCAGGCTCATGAGGTCGCCATCGTCGGATACGGAGAAGCCAGACTGCTCCGAAAGGGTCTGGTAGAACAGCTCCCGGGGCAATCCCAGGGTGGCCGCCGCCACACCGGTGCCCAGATCCAGGGCCGTGACCCGGGCCTCGCTGATGTGTTCGCTCTGCCCCAGGGCCCCCACCATATCCTCCACTTCCCGGATGTGGTGCAGCTGGGCGGTGCTCTCCCGGATGGCCTGATAGAGCCCGGCCTTGATGGGGTGTCCGTCCGGCAGGGCGTCCACCCAGGGCGGCAGGTACAGATCCAGTTCCTGCATGGGGAACTCGTAGAGCACCGCCTTCAAGATGGCGGCTACGTCCTCCTCCTCCAGCGTCAGGCAGTTGACGGGGACGCACTTGACCTCATAGCGGGAGGCGATGTCCCGGGCGATGGCCTCCGCCCGGTCCCCGGAGGGATCGGAGGAGTTGAGCAGCACGATGAAGGGCTTCCCCAGCTCCTGCAGCTCCCGGATCACCCGCTCCTCCGCCTCCAGGTAGTCCTCCCGGGGGATGTCGGCAATGGAGCCGTCGGTGGTGACCACGATGCCGATGGTGGAGTGCTCGGCGATGACCTTCCGGGTACCGATCTCCGCCGCCTCCGTCATGGGGATCTCGTGGTCGTACCAGGGGGTGGTGACCATGCGGGGGGCATCGTCTTCCGTGGAGCCGATGGCGCCTTTGACCATGTACCCCACGCAGTCGATGAGCCGCACGGAACAGCTGCCGCCTCCCTCCAGCTGGATCTGGGCGGCCTCCTCCGGCACGAACTTGGGTTCTGCCGTCATGATGGTGCGGCCGGAGCCGCTTTGGGGCAGCTCATCCCGGGCCCGCTCCTTGCGGTAGACGTTGTCGATGTTGGGGATCACCTGGGTCTCCATGAACCGCTTGATGAAGGTGGACTTTCCTGTGCGCACCGGTCCCACCACGCCGATGTAGATATCCCCTGCGGTGCGGGTGGCGATATTCTGATAGATACTGGTATTCATAGCATCCCGTCCTTTTTCCGCTCCATATTCATGGTACCACTCTATGTCCCCGCCGGCGAAAGTATGACGGCCCGTCTCCAACGGACTTTGGCGAAAATAGACAAAATCACGAGGTGTTCTTCTCTGCTCTTCGGTGTGATTCCCGCTTTACAGCTGTAATTTAGCATGGTAAACTACTACCGTATTAAACGAGGCGGGCAACCGCTGATTTGGAGGATTGGAATATGAAGAAGTTTCTTGCACTGCTGCTCTCCGGTTTGATGGTGCTCTCCCTGGCCGCCTGCGGCGGCGAAACTGCCACCGAGGACACCAGCACCGAGGATACGGAGAACACCGAGAATACCGATACCGCCGAGAGCGATCTCCAGTATGTCCAGGACAAGGGCACCCTGGTGGTGGGCATCACCTACTTCGAGCCCATGGACTACAAGGCCGAAGGCAGCGACGAGTGGATCGGCTTTGACGCCGACATGGCCAAGGCCTTTGCCGAGAGCCTGGGCGTGGACGTGGAGTTCCAGGAGATCACCTGGGACTACAAGGTGGAGGAGCTCGACTCCAAGGCCATCGACTGCGTGTGGAACGGCATGACTCTGGGCGAGGATGTCATGGCCGCCATGGGAACCTCCGTTCCTTACTGCACCAATGCTCAGGTATTGGTGGTCCCCGCTGACAAGGCGGCAGATTTCGAGGGCCTGACCTCTCTGGAGGGTCTGAACGTGGCTGTGGAGTCCGGCTCTGCCGGTGAGGACGCCGCCATTGCTTTGGGTGCCACCACCGTTCCGGTTCAGTCCCAGGCCAACACTTTGATGGAAGTGTCCGCCGGTACCTCTGATGCCGCTGTCATCGACCTGCTGATGGCCGGTGCCATGATCGGCGAGGGCACCAGCTATGAGGATCTGACCTTCACCCTGAACCTGAATGACGCCCAGGGCCTGCCCTCTGAGGAGTACGGCGTGGGCTTCCGGAAGGGTTCCGACCTGGTGGATGCATTCAATGAGTTCTGGGCGGAAAAGGTGTCTGACGGCACTGTGCTGGAGACTGCTACCACCTATGGTGTGCAGGACGCCGTGATCCTGGACTGATTTCCCCTGATACGTATATGAGGCAGAGCGCGTTTCTTGCGCGCTCTGCCTTTCGGCGGCTTTATCCCCCCACCACAACCATCCTGAGAGGACGATACCAACATGGAATTTTTCACATCCAGCACCTTTCAGACGGTGCTCTCGGCCCTGAACAGCGGTTTTGTCAAAACCCTTCAGCTGTTCTTTATCACCCTCATCGGTGCCCTTCCCCTGGGACTGATTATTAGTTTCGGCTCCATGAGCCGTTGGGCACCGTTGGGGTTCCTGCGCCGTCCCAACATGTCTCCCCTGCTGAGCGGTCTGCTGGGGCTCCGGCCCATCAGCCTGGTGTGCCGACTGCTGGTCTGGATCATCCGGGGAACCCCGCTGGTACTCCAGATCATTGCCCTGTTCTATGTGCCGGGCATGAAGGACTGGTTCAACTGGCCCAGCGGTGAGGGCGGGCGGATGACAGCTGTGTGCGTAGCCTTCATCATCAACTACGCCTGCTATTTCTCCGAGATCTACCGGGGCGGCATCCAGGGCGTCCCCAGGGGGCAGCAAGAGGCCGGTCAGGTACTGGGCATGACCAAGGCCCAGATCTTCCGCCATATCACCCTGGTGCAGATGATCAAGCGCATCGTGCCCCCCATGTCCAACGAGGTCATCACGCTGGTGAAGGATACCTCTCTGGCCCGGGTCATTGCCCTGCAGGAAGTCATCTGGATGGGCGAGTCCTTCATGAAGGGCAACTCCGGCATTGCGGGCCTTACCTGGCCTTTGTTCTTTACGGCGGTGTACTATCTGATCTTCAGCGGCATTGTCACCGTGCTTTTAGGCAAGCTGGAAAAGAAGCTGGCCTTCTTTCAGTAATTAAGGAGGACCCAACATGGCAGTTTTGGAAGTACATAACATTGAAAAGCATTTCGGTGCCACCCGGGTTCTGGAGGATATCAGCTTCGATCTGGAGCAGGGCCAGGCGCTGGCCATCATCGGCTCCTCCGGCTCCGGCAAGACCACGCTGCTGCGGTGCCTGAACTTTTTGGAAAAGCCCGACCAGGGCTCCATCGCGGTGAACGGTTCTGTGATCTTTGACGCCGCCGATCCCGCCACCCAGCGGGAGAGCGAGGTGCGCAAAAAGCGGCTCCACTTCGGCATGGTGTTCCAGTCCTTTAACCTCTTCCCCCAGTACACGGCTTTGAAGAACGTCACGCTGGCCAAGGAGCTTCTCAGCCAGGAGCGGCCGGATTTCAAGGAGAACAAGAAGGAAATCCTGGAGGAGATCCAGGCAGAGGGCCGGGAGCTGCTGAAAAAAATGGGCCTCAGCGACCGGGAGAACCACTATCCCAGTCAACTCTCCGGCGGCCAGCAGCAGCGGGTAGCCATCGCCCGGGCCCTGGCGCTGCACCCGGATATCCTCTGCTTCGACGAGCCCACCAGTGCCCTGGATCCGGAGCTCACCGGCGAGGTGCTGAAGGTCATTCGGTCTCTGGCGGAACAGCGGACCACCATGATCATCGTCACCCACGAGATGGCCTTTGCCCGGGACGTGGCCGATCAGGTGATCTTCATGGACGGCGGCGTCATTGTGGAGCAGGGCCCCGCCCGGGATGTCATCGAGCATCCCCGGGAGGAGCGGACAAAGCAGTTCCTCTCCCGGTACAGCGAAACCTGATGCCCTTCCCTCTCTGCGGACGGGATTCGAAACGAGAAAAGCACGGAAGACCGTTGCGGTTTTCCGTGCTTCTTTTTTCTTCCGGCAAACCTCCCTTTCCGGAGGCGCAAAACCATGCGCCGGGCCGCAGCAAATTCGTTGCCGCAGCCCGGCGCTGTTTTTGTTGGGTCAGAACAAGGTGATCTGGCTGGTCTCCGCCATGCCGGCGAAGGCCCCCAGGGCCTTGAGCTGTTCGATGTGGGTCTTGGAGAGCTTGTTGCAGCACATGGCAAATTCCTCGATGGAGATGAACTCCTTGCCCTTGCGCTTTTCCACGGTATCCAGCGCCGCGGACTCGCCCAAACCGTGGACGGAGACAAAAGGCGGCAGCAGGCCGTTCTCCGTCACCTTGAACTTGGTGGCGTCAGACTCGTAGATGTTGATGGTGTCGAAGTGGAAGCCCCGGAGATAGAACTCGTAGCACACCTCCAGCGTGGTCATGAGGTTTTGTTCCACGGCGGTGGCGTCCTTGTTGTTCTCGATCTCCCGGATCTTGCGCTTCACTGCGTCCAGTCCCGCGCAGCAATACTCCGCGTCAAAGGCCTTGGCCCGGACGGAGAAGAAGGTGGCGTAGAAGGCCAGGGGCTCGTGTACCTTGTACCAGGCGATGCGGAAGGCCATCATGACGTAGGCCACAGCATGGGCTTTCGGGAACAGGTAGCCGATCTTGGCCAGGGACTCGATGTACCACTCGGGAACATCGTGCTCCCGCATGGCCTCCACCCAACCCTCGTCAAAGCCGCCCTTCTTCACCTTGCCCTTTCGGACCTTCTCCATGATCTTGAAGCTCATCTTGGGGTCCAGGCCCTTGGAGATGAGGTAGAGCATGATGTCGTCACGGCAGCCCACCGTCTCCAAGACGCTTGCGGTGCCGCTGACGATCAGGTCCCGGGCGTTGCCCAGCCACACGTCGGTACCGTGGGAGAAGCCGGACAGGCGCACCAGGGTGTTGAAGTCCTTGGGCTGGGTGTCCACCAGCATCTGCCGGGTGAAGCGGGTGTTGAACTCCGGAATGGCCACGGCGCCGGTGGGGCCCAGCAGCTCGTCATTTTCGTACCCCAGCACCTTGCTGGAAGTGAAGATGGACATGGTGTCCGGGTCGTCCAGGGGAATGTCGTGGGGATCCACCCCGGTGAGGTCCTGCATCATACGGACCATGGTGGGGTCATCGTGTCCCAGCATATCCAGCTTCAGGAGGTTGGCCTCCATGGAGTGGTATTCAAAATGGGTGGTGATGGTATCGGAGTCGTCGGCGTCCGCCGGGTGCTGCACCGGGCAGAAGTCCTCCATATCCATGTCATCGGGGACTACCACCAGTCCGCCCGGGTGCTGGCCCGTGGTACGCCGGACGCCCACGCAGCCCAATGTCAGGCGGTTCTCCTCCGCCCGTCCGGCGGTGATGCCGTTCTCCTCCAGATATTTCTTGACAAAGCCGTAGGCGGTCTTTTCCGCCAGGGTACCGATGGTGCCGGCCCGGAACACCTGGGTCTTTCCGAACATCTCAATGGCGTGCTGGTGGGCCCTGGCCTGGTACTCGCCGGAGAAGTTCAGGTCGATATCCGGCACCTTGCCGCCGCCGAAGCCCAGGAAGGTCTCAAAGGGAATGTCGAAGCCGTCTTTGACGTACTTGGTGCCGCAGACGGGACAAACCTTGTCCGGCATGTCGGCGCCGCAGCCGTAGGAGCCGTCGGTGATGAACTCGGTGTTCTTGCAGTTGGGGCAGCGGTAGTGAGGCGGCAGGGAGTTGACCTCCGTGATGCCGGACATGTAGGCAACCAGAGAGGAGCCCACGGAACCACGGGAGCCCACCAGGTAGCCGTTTTCCAGGCTGCGCTGCACCAACTTCTGGGCGGACATGTACACCACGTCGTACTTGCCCAGAATGCCGCCCAGCTCCACGTTCAGCCGGTCCACGATCAGCTGGGGCGGATTCTCGCCATAGAGCCGGTGGACCTTCTCCCACACCAGGCGGTTCAGGTCCTCCTCGGAGTTGGCAAGTCGGGGCGGATACAGGTCCGGCGGCAGCAGCTCGAATTTCTCCACCTGGTCGGCGATGGCCCGGGTGTTGGTGACCACCACCTCGTAGGCCTTCTCCTCCCCCAGGTAGGAAAACTCTTCCAGCATTTCATCTGTGGTCTTAAAATAGATGGGCAGGGGCGCGTTGGCGTCCGGGAACTTTTTGGAGGCCAGCAGGATATGGCGGTAGACCTCGTCCTCGGGCTCCAGGAAGTGGACGTCGCCGGTGGCGCAGACGGGCTTGCCCAGCTCGTCTCCCAGCCGGACGATGGTGCGGTTGAACTCCCGCAGCTCCTCCTCCGACTGCACGTCGCCGTTTCGCAGCATGAAAGCGTTGTTGCACAGGGGCTGGATCTCCAGATAGTCATAGTAGGAGGCGATGCGCTTGAGCTCGTCCCAGTCCTTGTGGTCTGTCACCGCACGGAACAGCTCTCCCGCCTCGCAGGCGGAGCCCACGATGATGCCGTTGCGGTGCTCGTTCAAAAGGCTCTTGGGAATGATGGGCACCCGCTTGAAATACTTGAGGTTGGAGGCGGAGATCATCTGGTAGAGGTTCTTGAGTCCCACCTTGTTCTTGGCGATGAGGATAATGTGCTTGGGGAAGCGGTTGGACTTGCCGCCCAGGGGCCGCAGCTTCTCCATCTCCTTATTCACCGCCTGGAGGGTGTGGATTCCCCGCTCATGGAGCATCCTCCAGAAGGGGATGAGCATATAGCCCACGGTGGCGGCATCGTCACTGGCCCGGTGATGGTTGAAAGCCGGCAGGTCCAGGTGCTCCGCCACGATGTCCAGCTTGTACTTGCCCAAATCCGGCAGCAGGTTCTGGGCCAGGATCAGGGAGTCCACATAGGTGGGCTGGAACGGGATGCCCTCTTTCTTGCAGCCTGCCCGGATGAAGCCGATATCGAACTCGGCGTTGTGGGCCGCCAGGGGCCGGCCGTTCACGAACTCCAAAAACGCCGTCAGCGCCTCCCGGGGCTGGGGGGCGTCCTTGAGCATCTCGTCGGTGATGCCGGTGAGACCCACGATCTCCGGCGTCAGGTGGCGGCCGGGGTTCACGAAGGTCTGGAACCGCTCGCAGATCTCGCCGTTTCGCAGTACCACGGCGCCGATCTCGGTGATGGCCTCCCGGTCCACCTTGAGGCCGGTGGTCTCGATGTCAAAGCAGACGAACTCCCCGTCCAGGGGGCAGTCCAGCTTGCCGTGAACGGCCACCCGGTCGTCGATGTTGTTGATGAAGTAACCCTCCACGCCGTAGAGGATCTTGATGTCATCTCCGGAGGCGTGCCAGGCATCCGGGAAAGACTGGGCCACGCCGTGGTCCGTGATGGCGATGGCGGGATGGCCCCAGCGGATGGCGGTCTTCACCGCCTCCTTGGTGTCCGTCAGGGCATCCATATTGCTCATCTTGGTGTGCAGGTGCAGCTCCACCCGCTTTTCCTTGGCGGTGTCCTGCCGGGCCTTGTGCTCCACCACGCAGATGTTGTAGGGGTTCAGCTGGATGTCCTTACCGTCCCAGGTGGGCTCCATCTTGCCCTGGACGCACAGCCACATGCCGGGCTTGATGGCCCCCTCCAGCTGCTGGGCCTCCTTGGTGGTGAGGTTCTTCTGCACCGTGACGGAGTTGGTGTAATCCGTCATGTCAAAGCTCAGCCGCCACATGCCCGGCCGCCGGGTCTCCCGGCACTCGAAGGCAAAGACCTTGCCCTCCACCGTGGCGGTGCCCATCTTCAGATTCAAGTCCTTCATGGGGCCGGGACGGCTCTTGATGGCCTTCCCCATGAGGATCTTGCCGCTCTTCTTCTCCGCCGGGGCGCCGGGCGCGGAAATGGAGGAGGCATGGGCCTCCTCCTTCACCGTCAGCACCAGCTCCACGGACCGGAAGCCATACACCGCCGCCAGGGTCTGCTTCAAAGACGCCTGCTCCTCCTCCGTCAGGGGATTGCGCACCGTCAGGTGGGCGGTGATGGAGAGCTTCTCCCGGTCGATGACGGCGCCGGTGAGCACCGCCCCCGCCAGGCGCAGCCGCAGCTCTCCGGAGAGCTGGAGCTCTGTGAACATTTCAAAAAACGGGATATCTCTGGACATGGTTTCCTCTTTGTGCTTCCTCTCTCAAAAGGCGCTCACAGCGCCTCAATCTCTTTCATCAATGCATCTACCAGCTGCTCCTGGGGCACCTTGTAAAGGATCTCCCCTTTGCGGAACAGCAGTCCCTCGCCCTTGCCGCCGGCGATGCCGATATCCGCCGCGGAGGCCTCACCGGGACCGTTGACGGCGCAGCCCATCACGGCGACGGTGATGTTCTTGTCGCAGTCCATCAGCCGCCGCTCCACCTCCTCGGCAATGGGGATCAGGTCGATGCGGGTGCGGCCGCAGGTGGGACAGGCGATAAGGTTCACGCCCTCTTTCCGCAGGCCCGCCGCCTTCAAAATCTTCTTGGCGGCGTAGATCTCCTCCACCGGGTCGGCGGTGAGGGTCACCCGGATGGTGTCGCCGATACCAAGGCACAACAGGCCGCCGATGCCCATGGCCGACTTCACCATTCCCATGGAAGGCGTGCCCGCCTCCGTGACCCCCAGGTGCAACGGGTAGTCCGTCTGCTCCGACAGGAGCCGGTAAGCCGCCATGGTCAAGGGCACGTCGGAGCACTTGACGGAGATGCAGATGTCGTCAAAGTCGAACTTGTTTAAAAGGGCCACGTGGCCCATGGCGCTCTCCACCAGAGCCTCGGCAGTGACGCCGCCGTACTTGGCCCGGAGTTCCTTTTCCAGGGAGCCGCCGTTGACGCCAATGCGGATGGGGATGTTTTTGCGGCGGCACATGTCCGCCACGGCCTTGACGTTCTCCTCTCCCCCGATGTTGCCGGGGTTGATGCGGATGGCATCGATGCCCCGCTCCGCCACCGTCAGGGCGTAGCGGTAGTTAAAGTGGATGTCGGCGATGAGGGGGATATCGATCTGCTCTTTGATCTTGTCCACGGCCTCCGCCGCCGCCTGGTCGGGGATGGCCACCCGAATGATCTCACAGCCCGCCGCCTCCAGTTTTTTGATCTGGGCCACGGTGGCCGCCACGTCATCGGTCTTGGTATTGCACATGGACTGGATGGATACCGGGGCGCCGCCGCCCACGGGCACAGAGCCCACCAAAAGACGCTTTGTCATGGGTACATCCTCCTTTTAGAAAAGCCGGAACACGTCAAACACCGTGACGATCAGCATAAAGCCCATCAGCACCACGAATCCCGCCGTATTGACGGCGGCCTGATACTTCTCCGGCACTTTTTTCCTGAAGAGCAGCATGCCCACTGCGTCTACCAGCAGCAGGAAGATCCGGCCGCCGTCCAGCGCGGGGATGGGCAGCAGGTTCATTACCGCCAGGTTCACCGCCAGCAGCGCCGCGAAGTTGGCGAGGCTGCGCACCACCACAAGGACGCCGTACTGACTGGCCGCCTCGCTGGTCTCTGTCATGATGGAGACGATACCCACCGGGCCGCTGAGATCCTGCATCCCGGCGTTGCCCGTCACCAGCTGCACCAGGCTGAACCACGCCAGCTGCACATAGTCCACGGCGTTGTACCAGGCGTACTGGAGCTTCACCCCCAGCGTGGCCTCCCGCCCGCTGCTGCCCACCAGCAGTCCGTAGCCGGTGTAGGGCTGGCCGTCGGTGCCGGTGTAGGTGGTCCGGGGAACGTCCTCCACCAGGATGTGCTCCCCGTCCCGCACCACTTCAATGTCCACGGTGTCGCCGCCGTAGCTGAGGAACATCTGAGCGTCCCCCGCCAGGTAGGTGCGGTAGCCGTCGATCCTGTAGATGAGGTCCCCCTCCATGAGGCCCTCCTCCCCCTGCTGGGAAAACTCCGGAGCAAAGCCCGCGATCTGGTCGGTGTACACCGTTTGGGTCCCTGCGTAAAGGGCCAACAGGATCACCACGCCGGTGAGGAAGTTCATGCCGGCACCTGCCACCAAAATGATAAATTTCTTCCAGCCGCTCTGGCGGGTGAAAGCCCGCTCATCCCCGGTGTCCTCGTCCTCGCCCTCCATGGCGCAGTAACCGCCTACCGGCAGCGCCCGCAGGGCGTAGAGGGTCTCCCCCTTCTCTTTCGTCCAGATGGCCGGGCCCATGCCGATGGAAAACTCGTTGACCCGCACGCCGCAGGCCTTGGCCGCCAGGAAGTGGCCCAGCTCATGGACCGCCACCAGCAGTCCGAACACGAAAAGCGCCGCCAGGATATAGACAATGGTCATAGATACACTCCTAAAAGAATCTTGCTCAGGTCTCCAGCACCACCCGTCGGGCCGCACTGTCCGCCGCCAAAATCTCCTCCAGCGAGGGATCGTGGATGGTCTTCACCTGGGCCCGGGCCTTTGCCACCAGGGCCGGAATGTCGTAAAAGCCGATCTTCCCCGCCAGGAACAATCCCACGGCCTCCTCGTTGGCGGCGTTGAGCACCGCGCAGGCGGTGCCGCCCTCCTGCGCCGCCTCCTCTGCAAGCCGCAGGCAGGGAAAGACTTCCCGGTCCGGCTGGGCAAAGGTCAGGGGCGGACAGGTCAGAAGATCCAGGGGCTCCGCCGGATTCACGCCCCGGTTGGGATAGGTCATGGCATAGCGGATGGGCAGCCGCATATCCGGCGTCCCCAGCTGGGCCAGCACCGCCCCGTCCCGGTACTCCACCAGGGAGTGGACGATGGACTGCCGGTGGATCACCACCGACACCTGGGAAAGGGGCAGGCGGTAAAGGCGCATGGCCTCGATGACCTCCAGGCCCTTGTTCATCAGGGTGGCGCAGTCCACGGTGATCTTGGGGCCCATGGTCCAGTTGGGATGCTTCAGGGCGTCCGCCCGGGTCATTTTGCCCGCTTCTTCCCGTGTCATGCCGTAGAAAGGTCCGCCGGAGCAGGTCAGGATCATCCGTTTGATCTCCCGGCGGTCCCGGCAGCCCTGGAGGCACTGGAAAATGGCGGAGTGCTCGGAGTCCACGGGCACGATCTCCGCTCCCGCCGCATCCGCCGCGTCCATCACCAGCTGCCCGGCACACACCAGGGTCTCCTTGTTGGCCAGGGCGATGCGTTTCTTCTCCTGGATGGCGGCCAGGGTAGGCTTGAGTCCCACCATGCCCACCACGGCGGTGACCACGGTGTCCGCCTCCGGAACCGTGGCAGCCTCCTCCAGGGCATCAAAGCCCCCCAGGACCCGGGTATCCGTGTCCTGCAGGCGCACCGCCAGGTCACGGGCGGCAGCCTCATCGGTGAGGACCGCCAGGGCGGGGCGGAATTTGCGGGCCTGCTCCTCCATGCGCTCCACGCTGGCGTGGGCGGTGATGGCGGCCACCTGTAATCCCAGCTGCTCCGCCACATCCAGGGTCTGCCGGCCGATGGATCCGGTGGATCCCAAAATCGAGATGGTTTTACTCATAGTGCTATCCTATTCTCCAAAGCTGAAAACAATCCTAAGGCAGCGCCGCGTCCTCTCAAAAAAGAGACCGCGCCGCCGCCTTGTCCATTCTCATTACAGTACCCACATGATCTGCAGGGCCAGCCATACGAAAGGCGCCACAAAGGTCACAGAGTCGAAGCGATCCAAAATACCCCCGTGGCCCGGCAGGAGGTTGCCGTAGTCCTTGACGCCGAACTCCCGCTTGATGACGGAAAAGCTCAGATCGCCGATCTGGCTGACGGCGCTGCCCACGATGCCGAACACCAGCACATGAACCGGAGCCAAAAACGCGTCCCCCAGCACCATTCCCCCGATGACCGCCATCAGCGTCATGCCGATGACACCGCCGATGAGGCCGCCCACGGCGCCCTCCACGGTCTTCTTGGGACTGACCCGGGGCGCCAGCTTGTGTTTTCCGCACAGCATCCCGGCAAACAGGGCGAAGGTGTCCGATCCAAAGGCGATGCAAAGGGGCATAAACACCAGCACCTCTCCCAGGAAGGGCACCATCCGCAGCCGCAGCAGGCAGGAGAGCATCAGGGGAAACACCAGCCCCGCAAAGAGGGCGGCGGTGACAGCGGCAAAGGGGATGCCCTGGGATTCGTCATAGCGATGGATGGCCAGGGCAAAGGCCAAAAGTACGAAGATCACCCCTGCCAGGGCCGTCACCGGCAGCTGGGGCATGGCGGTGAGATCCGCGTACTGGATGGACAGCTCCGCGGATACGCACACCGGCACTACCGCCGCCGCCAGGACCGTCAACGGGATCAGGGGTTTTCCCCGCTCCCCTGCCACGGCCCGCATCAGCTCCCAGGCACCGATGGCACACATGCCCGCCACCAGGATCGTGGTGGCCCACTCCGGCGCCCAGCCCAGCACCAGCAGCAAAAAGGGGATGCCGACTACGGCCACCATCACTCGTTTGAACATGAAATCATTCCTTTAATCTATACAGGGTTCTTCCTTTACAGGCCCTGCGGTTTCTCACTTTTTAATGCCGCCAAACCGCCGATCCCGATGCCGGTAGGCCTCCAGGGCCCGGTCCAGCTCCGCTTCGTCAAAGTCCGGCCAGAGGGTATCGGTGTAATAAAATTCCGAATAGGCGCACTGCCACAGCAGGAAGTTGCTCAGGCGCTGTTCGCCGCTGGGGCGGATGATGAGCTCCGGATCCGGAATGCCGGCGGAGTCCAGATAGGAGGAGAACAGCGTCTCGTCCAGATCCTCCGGTTTTCTTTCCCCTGCCGCGCACTCCGACGCAAAGCGCCGCACCGCCCGCAAAATTTCATCCCGGCCGCCGTAGTTGAGGCAGACGTTGGCCTGGAAATCGTCCTTGGAGAGGTGCTCGGTGATCTCATCGGTCTCCTTGGCCAGGGCCCGCAGCTCCGGTGAAATAGGGGTCATGTCCCCGAAGAAGTGAAGCCGGATGTGGTCCCGCTCCATGGTGTCCACCGCCTCCAGCAGATACTTCTTCAAAAGCAGCATAATGGCGGAGACCTCGCTCTCAGAGCGCTTCCAGTTCTCCGTGGAGAAGGCGTACACTGTCAGGTATTGGATGCCCAGGTTTTTGCAGTAGGTGGCAATGCGGCGGAAGGTCTCCGCTCCGGCCTTGTGTCCGGCGGTACGGGGCAGGCCCCGCCGGGTAGCCCAGCGGCCGTTGCCGTCCATGATAATGGCGATGTGCCGGGGCAGGCCCTCTTTTCCGTTGGAGCGGGGCAGACCCTCCGTCTGCCCCGCCTGATTCTTCTGGATGTCAGCCATCAGACCGCCATCAGCTCCTTCTCTTTTTTCGCCAGCAGGTCTTCCAGCTTCTTGCAGTAGTCGTCGGTCATCTTCTGCAGGTCCTTTTCCGCCTGCTTGAGCTCATCCTCGGTGATCTCGGACTTCTTCTCCTGCTTTTTGAAGTTGTCCATGGCGTCCCGGCGGATGTTGCGGATGGCAACCTTGCCGCCCTCGGCGTACTTGTGGATCTGCTTGACCAGCTCCTTACGGCGCTCCTCCGTCAGCTGGGGGAAGTTCAGCCGGATGGTCCGGCCGTCGTTCTGGGGATTGATGCCCAGGTCGGAGTTCTGGATGGCCTTTTCGATGGACTTCAGGGAGGAAGCGTCCCAGGGCTGGATCACCAGGGCCCGGGGGTCGGGAGAGGAGATCGCGGCGATCTGCTGGATGGGGGTGGCGCTGCCGTAGTAGTCCACGGTGATGCGGTCCAGCACAGCGGCGTTGGCCCGGCCCGCCCGCACGGAGGCGAAATCCGCGCTGACAGAGTCGACGCTCTTCTTCATCTTATCCTCGTAAACCTTGTATTCGTCTTTCAGCATGGTGGTGTTTCCTTCCTTTCAGAAATTCTTCTTTTTCATGGAGCCGCCGCGGCGGCAGGAGGATGTCTTACTCTCCCACGATGGTGCCCACGTTCTCACCCATCAGGGCCCGGATGATGTTATGGGGATCCTTGAGGGCGAAAAGCAGCACGGGGATGTGGTTATCCATGGAGAGGCTGGTGGCCGTGGAGTCCATGACCATCAGGTGCTGGGCCAGCACGTCGTCATAGCTGATGGTGTCGTACTTGACGGCGGTGGGATCCTTGGCGGGATCGGCGGTGTAGACGCCGTCCACGTTCTTGGCCAGGAGGATCACGTCGGCATTGATCTCAGCCGCCCGCAGCACCGCCGCCGTATCCGTGGAGAAATAGGGGTTGCCGGTTCCAGCGCCGAAAATCACCACGCGGCCCTTTTCCAGGTGCCGGATGGCGCGGGAGCGGATGTAGGGCTCGGCAATGGCCCGCATCTCGATGGCGGTCTGCACCCGGACGGGGATGCCCTTCTGCTCGCACACGTCCGCCACGGCCAGGCAGTTCATCACCGTGGCCAGCATGCCCATGTGGTCGGCCCGGGTGCGCTCCATGGCGCCGCCGCTGTTTTTGGCGCCCCGCCAGAAGTTTCCACCGCCGACTACCAGGCCCACCTGAACACCCAGATCCAGGCACTCCTTGATGACGTCGCACACGCGGCCGATCATCTCGAAATCCAATCCGGTGTGCTTATCTCCCGCCAGAGCTTCGCCGCTGATCTTCAGCAGGACCCGCTTGTAAACAGGCTTTGCCATAACAAAAACCTCCGTTGTGTCAGTGGAATTTATACGGGTCTATTCTATCTTATTTTTCCGTATTTGCAAAGGGGGTAGACGAAAGAATTTCCACCCGGGCCTCCTCCCCTCCGGTTTTCCCGGCGGAAGCAGCTTTTTTCCCCGCCGCAACCGATATTTGACACCCGGGTGGTAGCCATTTTCCCGGGATTCTGCTATGCTGGACCCAAAGGCAAAGGAGGAATGTGTCCATGACGCTGGGACAGCGGATCAGTGCGTACCGCAAAACCCTGGGCATCTCCCAGGAGGAGCTGGGGGCCCGGCTGGGGGTGAGCCGCCAGGCGGTGAGCAAATGGGAGACCGCGCTGCGGCGCCGGACATAGAGAATCTGCTGGCCCTGGCCCGGGAATTCGGCGTCAGCGTGGCGGAGCTGACGCAGATGCCGGAGCCGCCGCCCCGGAATGCACCGGAGGCCGCCGAGAGCCCCGCCTCCTCTTCTCCGCCCCGGAGGCGGGGAGGGTGGATTGCTCTGGTAATCGTCCTGGTGCTGCTGGTGTTCATGGCGGGAACGCTGATCCTCCTGGGCCTCCGCTCCACGGCGGGGCAGGTCAGCCAGATTCCGGAGCCCACCCACACGGAATTCTATCTCACCTGGCAGGTCCCCCGGCTGGGACATCAGGAGTGGTACGAATATCTGGCTCTGGGGCAGCAGGATGACCTCTTCCCCTTCGGCACTTCCCTGACGTTGACGGAGCCGGAAACGATCACCACCGGGGAGGTTCCGGACCAGGAATATCACGATCTCATCTGCGGCACCCTGACGCTGCGCTGCCGCACCGGAACAGACGGAACTGCACCGGTTTCCATTATGTTGATAGAAACCGCTTCCCGTGATTACGAAACGCCGAAAGGGATTGGGGTAGGCAGTACCGCCCGGCAGGTACGGGAGGCATACGGCGCCTCGGGGGATCTCATTTACTGCCTCCCCACCTGTGGCCCCGACACGGATATCGCCTATGATGATTTCTATGTCTATTGCCCATCGGATCCATCGGCAGATAAAATTGGCTTTGGCTGCAATCTCATATTTCTGATGACGGGTGACCTTGTGTCCGGTATCCGTATGGAAGACGCCTCTTATCCCTACTACCACGTCAACAACTCGGACAGCTTCCCGGTTCGGGACGATGAAATCGATTTTTCCCAGAGACAGGAGCCGAAAAAAACGGTGGAGCAGCAGGTCTACGACGCGCTCAATACGCTGATCTTGCAAAAAGGCCTCACTGCCGAGGAGCTTTATGCGGATCGCCAGACGATCTTTCATAATCTCAGCAATTTGGACTGGTGGGCTTTTGGAGATCTTGGGACCACGGAACACCCGGAAGACACCATCAATATGCTTCTCTCCTGGCTGCGGGAGCAGGTCCCCTACTCAGACCATGAGGTCTTCTGTCTGCAGATGGGCGTCCAGTCCAATCTGGACGGCTGGCTGGCCGATTCCTATGCCCATCTGCTTTTCACAGCCTTCTCGGAAAATCCCGTCGCCTTTGCCAAAGGTCTTGCCTGTGACAGTGTGGAGGAGACCATGTACCAAGTTGTTCGTCTCACCGCCTACGATGCGGACCTGTATCCGGCAGAGCTGGAAAGAGCCTTGGATACATTGGATACAGCCCTGGCCGATGGTTCCTTCACTGACCAGGAGCGGGACTGGGCAGAACTGCTGCGGCTGTATCTGGTCACCCCCATCAATGACCGCTATCAGCTCCCGGATTCCCCGGAGGAGCTGGAATGATAAGGATACAAACAAACAACGAGGGAACGGCAATGCCGTTCCCTCGTTCGATCTTTATCCGCCGCACTTTTCCGTCAGAAGCCGGATAAGGGTATCTTTCCCCTCCCCTTTTTCCGCAGAGAACGGCACCAGGGCGTCCTCCTCCGTCAGCTCCAGGGTCTCCCGGATCAAGGCCAGGGCAGGCTCCACCTGGCTTTTTTTCAGCTTATCCAGCTTGTTGGCCACGATAATCTCCGGGCAGCCGGATTGACGGAACCAGTCGTGCATGGTGACATCGTCCGCAGTGGGCTTGTGGCGAATGTCTACGATGAGCACCCCGGCGGTGAGGATCTCTCCCTCATCCTGAAAGTAGCTCTCCATGAGTTTGCCCCAGCGCTCCTTCTCCGCCCGGCTGACCTTAGCATAGCCATATCCCGGCAGATCCACCAGATAAGCCCGGCCATCCACCCGGAAGTAGTTGATCTGGGTGGTCTTTCCGGGAGAGGCCCCCACATAGGCCATGTTCTTCCGGCTCACCAGGCGGTTGATGACAGAAGACTTGCCCACGTTGGACCGCCCGGCAAAGGCAAACTGAGGCAATCCATCCCGCAGGAAGTGCTCCCGGACAGCGGCGGAGCGCACGAACTCCACTTTATTGAAATTCAAGGCCATGTATCGGTCTTCTCCTTTACTGCCGCAGGGCGGCGTCTTGCGTGGATTCCCGGCCGGGCAGCGGGGCAAAAGCCGCCACCGCGGGGCCAGTCTCCTCCCGGACGGGGGCCGTCTCCGGGCAGAGCGCAGCAGCAAACACCTGATCCACCGTCTCCACCGGAATAAAGTGCAATGCTGCCCGGACAGTCTGGTCAATCTCCTCCAGATCCCGGACATTGTCCTTGGGGATCAGCACGGTGCCGATGCCGTTGCGCAGCGCCGCCATGGTCTTTTCCTTCAGTCCGCCGATGGCCAGCACCCGGCCCCGGAGGGTCACTTCGCCGGTCATGGCGATGCCGGAGCGGATCTTCCGGCCCGTCAGGGCGGAGAGCATGGCGGTGGTAACCGCAATACCGGCGGATGGTCCATCCTTAGGTACCGCCCCTTCCGGGAAGTGAACGTGGATGTCTTTTGTCTTGTAGAAGTCCGGCTGGATGCCCAGGGCCTCCGCCCGGCTCCGCAGACAGCTCATAGCCGCCTGAGCGGACTCCTTCATGACATCTCCCAGGTTGCCGGTGAGCTCCAGCTTGCCGGAGCCCTCCATGACATTGACTTCCACTTCCAGGATCTCACCGCCGGCTTCCGTCCAGGCCAGGCCGTTCACCACGCCGACCTCCTCCTGCTCCGTGTGGAGAGCGGGGGGATAGGGCTGGCAGTCCAGCAGCTTCGGAAGGTCTTTTTCTGTAACGGTAATCCGCTTTACATCTCCTTTGAGCAGGGCAACATCCGCCTTGCGGCACACCGCTGCCAGCCGCCGCTCCAAAAGACGCACGCCGGACTCCCGGGTGTAGTCCCGGATGATGGAGCGGATCACATCGTCGCTGATGCGTACTGCACCCTTTTTGAGGCCGTGCTCGGCAAGCTGCTTGGGCAGCAGGTGGCGCCGGGCGATCTGGAGCTTTTCCTCGTCCGTGTAGCTGGCCAGGCGGATCACCTCCATCCGGTCCAACAGGGGCCGGGGGATGGTGTCCGTGGTATTGGCAGTGGTGATGAACATGACCCTGGTGAGATCCAGGGGGATCTCCAGGAAGTGGTCCCGGAAGGCGTGGTTCTGCTCACTGTCCAGTACCTCCAGCAGAGCTGCCGCCGGATCTCCCCGATAGTCGCTGCCCAGCTTGTCGATCTCGTCCAGCAGAAGCAGAGGGTTCATGGATCCGCTGCGGCTGATGGCCTCCACGATGCGGCCGGGCATGGCGCCTATGTAAGTCTTGCGGTGGCCCCGAATATCCGCTTCATCCCGGACTCCGCCCAGGGACAGACGGGCAAGCTTTCGGTTCAGGGCCTTGGCCACGGAGATGGCGATAGAGGTCTTGCCCACGCCCGGGGGACCAACCAGGCAGAGGATCTGCCCCTTCCCCTCGGGGTTCATCTGCCGGACGGCAATGGTCTCCAGGATCCGCTCCTTCACCTTTTCCAGGCCGTAGTGGTCCTTTTCCAGAACCTTTCGGGCGGCGTCCACACTGACCCGCTCCTTGGTCTCCTGGTTCCAGGGCATTTCCAGACACACGTCCAGATAGTTGCGGATCACAGCACCCTCGGCGCTGCCGAAGGGCTGTTTGGCAAGCTTACTCACCTCTTTTAAAAGGTGTTTCTCCGTCTCCTCCGGCAATGCCAGCTCCTGGATACGCTGGCGGTAGGTCTCCAGCTCATCCTCGTCGCTGCCGCCCTCCCCCAGCTCGTTCTGGAGAACCCGGATCTGTGCCCGGAGGATCTGCTCCCGCTGGCTGCGGGCCAGCTGATCCCGGACTTTGCCCTCCATCTCATGCTCAAAGCCCAGGACGTCGTTTTCCCGGGCCAGGAAGCGGTTAAGCATCCGGATCCGGGCTACGGGAGAGAACTCCTCCAGCAGCGCCTGCTTATCCTGATAGCGCAGGGCGATATTCTGGGCGATAAAGTCCGCCAGCTCCCCCACCTGCTGATGGTCATCCATCAACGTGGTGAGGACCTCCTCCGGCACATTGCCGGTGAGCTGGGCATATTCGCTGAAAAGGTGGAAGGTCTGGCGCAGCAGGGCCTCCGTCCGGGGGCTCTTGCGGAAAGCCTCGGATTCCGGCTCCTCCTCCAGTGCCTCCACATTGGCCTGGAGGAAGGGCTCTGTCTGCCACAGACGGCGCAGCCGGGCCCGGCGGCGTCCCTCCACCACACAGCGCACGGAGGTGCCGGAAAGCCGCAGGATCTGACTGATGTGGGACACAGTGCCGATGGTGTAGAGATCCTTCTCCCCCGGCAGATCCACGCCGATCTCCCGCTGGGTCACCAGGAAAATCTCCTGATCGGCCTCCATGGCCCGCTCCAGGGCCGCAATGGAGATGCGCCGCTCTACGTCAAAGGTCAAATTCATATGGGGGAACACCGTAAGCCCCCGCAGGGCCAATACCGGAATGTTCCAACTCGTCAGTTCCATGGTGGGACCGTCCTTTCTCACTTGGGCGGGAAGGTTTGCCGCGACTGAAACGCAGCGTGGTATTCTGGCGGTTCGCCCGTGGATTTTTCCGCCAAATTACCCGGAAAGGGAACCCCCGGGGGTTCCCTTTCCCTTGATTGTCCGAAAGCCGTGCTCAGGAGGCGGAGGCAGGAGACTGGGGACGCTTTTTCCCTGCTTCCTTTCTGGAGTTGATCTTTACGGAATAGTTGATCTTATTGGGATCCCGGGTGAGGACAGGGGTTCCGGTGCCCTCCACGCACTCCCGGGTGATAACCACCTTGGTAATGGTGGGGTCAGAGGGGACGTCGTACATGATCTGGGTGAGCATGCCCTCCATCACAGCCCGCAGGCCCCGGGCACCGATGTTGCGCTCAATGGCCTTGTCGGCGATGGCCTCCAGAGCCTCCGGCTGGAACTCCAGTTCCACGTCGTCGTACTCCATCAGCTTCTTGTACTGCTTCACCAGGGCGTTCTTGGGCTCCGTCAGGATCCGCACCAGATCCGCCCGGGTCAGGGCGTTCAGGGATGCGATCACCGGCAGCCGGCCCACCAGCTCGGGAATAATGCCGAACTTCAAAATATCGTGGGGCTGCACCTCGTGGAGGATCTTGCTGATATTCTTGTCCTTCTTGCCCTGGATGTTGGCACCGAAGCCGATGGACTTCTGGTCCAGTCGGCGCTCGATGATCTTTTCCAGGCCGTCGAATGCGCCGCCGCAGATAAAGAGGATGTTCTTGGTATTCACCTGGATGAACTCCTGATGGGGGTGCTTGCGTCCGCCCTGGGGCGGCACGTTGGCCACGGTGCCCTCCACGATCTTCAAAAGGGCCTGCTGCACACCCTCACCGGAGACATCCCGGGTGATGGAAGTGTTTTCGCTCTTGCGGGCGATCTTGTCGATCTCATCCACATAGATGATGCCGTGCTCCGCCCGCTCCACGTCGAAGTCTGCCGCCTGCAGCAGACGCAGCAGGATATTCTCCACGTCATCGCCCACGTAGCCGGCTTCCGTCAGCGTAGTGGCGTCGGCGATGGCAAAGGGCACCTTCAAAATCCGGGCCAGGGTCTGGGCAAAGAGCGTCTTGCCGGAGCCGGTGGGACCCAGCATCAAAATGTTGCTCTTCTGGAGCTCCACATCCTCGTCGCCGCCAAAGAAAATACGCTTATAGTGGTTGTAGACTGCCACGGACAGCGCCACCTTGGCCTCATCCTGGCCGATGACGTACTGATCCAGCACGTCCTTGATCTCCCGGGGGGTGGGGAGCTCATCGGGGATATCCTCCAGCGCGCTGCCGGAAGTATCCTCGAACCCATCGTTCAAAATACTCATGCACAGCTGCACGCACTCGTCGCAGATGCGCACGCCGGGTCCCTGGATCATGCGGTGGACCTGGTTTTCATGCTTGCCGCAGAAGGAACACCGCAGTGCCTTCTTGCCGTCGTCGTTCATGGTATTACCTCGGTTTTCTGTATTTGCCTATGGATGCCGTTCACCGCTTGGCGATGACCTTGTCCACCAGGCCGAACTCCAGGGCCTCCTGGGCGGTCATCCAGTGGTCCCGCTCGGAAACCTCCTTGATCTCCTCCGCGGTCTTGCCGGTGTTTTGCGCCAAGATCTCGTTCAGGTTCCGCTTGATGCGCAGGAAGTGCTCCACATCGATCTCCATGTCCGTCACCTTGCCCTTGGTACCGGCGGAGGGCTGATGAATCATGATCTCAGCGTTGGGCAGCACCAGACGCTTGCCCTTGGCGCCGGAGGAGAGCAGGAACGCACCCATGCTGGCGGCCATGCCGATGCAGATGGTGGACACGTCGCACTTGACGTACTGCATGGTGTCGTAGATGGCCATGCCGTCGGTGACGGAGCCGCCGGGGCTGTTGATATAGAACTGGATGTCCTTGTCGGGATCCTGTGCTTCCAGATACAGAAGCTGGGCCACCACGAGGCTTGCGGTGGTGGCGTTGACCTCCTCGCCCAAAAAGACGATCCGGTCATTGAGCAGGCGGGAGAAGATGTCGTAAGACCGCTCTCCCCGGTTGGTCTGCTCTACTACATAGGGAACTAAGCTCATTGGGTAAACCTCCTTGAATCGCTCTTTCCGTGTTCCGGCGTCCTCCCAGCCAATAACGGCCTCCCTCCGTGGCGGCCAATTCCCGGGCAGGAATGGCAAAAGCGCCTGGCCCCGTTGGGAGCGTCCGGCGCTGCTGCCACGCACGCACTCATCCTACTACGGATGGTACGCGGAACCTGTCAAACAGGGGCGATACTCCCGTCAGGGCACCGGAGCGGCCACACATGCCGCCCCGGACTCCCAACAGTATGCCCGGAATTACTTGGATTCAGAGCCTTCCTCGGCAGTTTTTTCCTCCTGGGCCTCTTCGGTCTTCTTGGAGGACTTGCGGGTGGTCTTCTTGGCGGGCTTCTTCTCCTCGCCCTCTTCGCCGTCCTCGGCCTTCTTGGCGGCCTTCTTCTCGGGCTTGACGGCGGTGGCGCTGTCCACCACGATGGCCACAGCCTTACGGGTGAGGATCTGATCCTTCACCTGATCCACCTGGAGATACTTCTTGACGGTCTCCAGATCCATGTTGTACTGCTCGGCCATCTTCTTGAGCTCCTCCTCGGCCTCCTCATCGGTGGCCTCCAGGTTCTCTTCCTTGATGATGGCAGCCAGAGCCAGATCCAGCCGCACCTGACGAAGAGCGGGCTCCTTGGCATCCTCCAGGAGCTTGGCTTCGTCCATGCCGGTCATCTTCATGTACTGGTCATAGGGGATGCCCTGCTGGGCAATCTGCATCTTGAAGTTGTCCAGATACTGACGGGCCTGGCCCTCCACCATGGCATCGGGGATCTCGGCGGTGATATTGGCAGCCACCTGCTCCATCAGGGCGTCCTCAAAGGCCTGATCGGCGGCCTTCTGGCGCTCCTCGGTGATCTTCTTCTTCAGGTCGGCCTTGAGATCCTTGAGGGTGTCGAACTCGGAGACGTCCTTGGCAAACTCGTCGTCCAGAGCGGGGACTTCCTTCTCCTTGACCTCGTTGACCTTCACCTTGAACACAACAGCCTTGCCGGCCAGGTCGGCGTGATAGTCCTCGGGGAAGGTGATGTCGATGTCCTTCTCCTCGCCGGCCTTCATGCCCACTACCTGCTCTTCAAAGCCGGGGACAAAGCTGTGAGAGCCCAGCTCCAGGCTGTGGTTCTCGCCCTTGCCGCCGTCGAAAGGCTTGCCGTCCAGGAAGCCCTCGAAATCGATGACAGCGGTATCGCCCTCCTTGGCGGCACGGTCCACGCTCACCAGGCGGGTGTTGCGGTCGGTGAGCTCCTTGAGACGCTCGTTGACGTCGGCGGCCATGACCTTGACCTCGTCCTTCTCGGCGGAGAGGCCCTTGTACTGGCCCAGGGTCACCTCGGGATAGACGGGAACGGTGGCCTTGAAGGTGAAGCCGTCGCGGGTGCACTCACCCACCATCTCCACCTCGGGATAGCCCACGACGCGCAGGTCCTGCTCCTTCACGGCAGCCTCGTAAGCGTCGGGGAATGCAATATTAATGGCCTCCTCGAAGAAGACCTCAACGCCGTACATCCCCTCGATGATCTTGCGGGGAGCCTTGCCGGGACGGAAGCCCTGGACGTTGATCTTCTTGCGCATCTTCTGATACGCCTTCTCGATGGCAGCCTCAAACTCCGGCGCGCCCACTTCGATGGTCAGCGCGACCTGACTCTTTTCAACTTTTTCGCAGCTTTTCACACTCATTTTGTTAACTCCTCCGTTCATCACCGATCAAATGCCGGTGCGAGATGGTATTTTACCAGAAAAAACTTGAAAATTCCAGTCTTTTTTCATTTATTCACAAATTTTTTTCGGTTGAAACCCCAGATAGTCCGCCGAGATCAGGGAAAAGGCCGTTCCCTGCCGCTCTCCCTCCGCCCGGCGGCGGATCACCGGGCCGTGAAGATGGCCGTAGCAGCACCGCTCCACATGGTGGCGCTCCAGGGCAGCCAGGATCTCCGGGCACTCATAGCCCTGGTAGAGGGGCGGATAGTGGAGAAAGCACCAGATGGGAGCGTCTCCCGCCGCCTGCAGCGAAGCCTCCAGCCGGCCCACCTCCCGGTTCAAAACCTTGGCGTTGTGGGGCTTCTGATCCTCTTCCAGGAACCAGCCACGGGTGCCGCAGATGGCATGATCGCCGTAAAAGGTGCAGTTATTATGGATGAAGTCCAGGGTGGTGATGCCCTTTTCTTCAAAGAACTTCTTCATCTTGGACACGGTGGACCACCAGTAGTCGTGGTTGCCCTTGATGAGATACTTTTTGCAGGGAAACCTGTCCAGAAAGCGGAAGTCCGCCTCCGCCTCGTTCAAGTCGATCCCCCAGGAGGTGTCCCCCGCCAGGATCAGCACATCGTCGGCGTTGAGCTGCCCCAAAGCTGCCTCGATGCGGCTCACATAGTTCTCCCAGGCGGGGCCGAACACCTCCATGGACTTGTCGGCCGTCAGGGAGAGGTGCAGGTCCCCAATGGCATAGAGGGCCATAAGACCACTCCCCTTTCATTTGGATATTTACCGGGACGGCGGCGCATCGTCAAAGACGATCTCCTTGCCGCAGTGGGAACAGAAGTGACGCTCAGCGCCGCTCCACCAGGGCATTGCGAAGCTAAGGCCGCAGCAGGGGCAGCGCAGGAACCGGGCCCACCAGACTACGCCGAAGACGCACGAACATAGCCCAAAGGACTCCAGGCCTTCCTTGACCCAGTAGGCCGTGTCCACCACCCGATGGGTCCCGATGGTCCGCTCGGGGATCAGAGCGCTGACCGCCAGAAAGACGATCCCGATTCCCAGGGTCACCAGCACTGCCCGGGCGTTGGCTCGTTTCACCACGCCACCCTGGGGGGTGGGCATTTCCTGTCTTTTCACAGTCCCCGGCCCCCTTCGCATTAGCGCAGGAAGTCCAGCACCACGCCGTCCATACCGGGCTTCTCGCAGGAGAGGTCAAAGCGCCGCGTCTTACCCTTCAATGCTGCCAGCCGCCGGGGGATGGCCACACCGGTGACATCGTGGAGCTGATCCAGCAGCTCCACGCCGTCTCCCGCAGGCGTCTCCCCGATGGCGGAGAGGACGCTGTCGCAGAATTTGTACGGAGAGGCAGTGGAGACGAAGACTGTGGGGGTCTTGTCCCCGGTAGCGGCACGATACTGCTCCATGACGTTGGCCGCCACGGCGGTGTGGGTGTCGATGAGGTAGCCGTACTCCTTATAATACTTGGCGATGGCGGCAGTGGTGCCCGCCTCGTCGCAGAAGCCGCCCCAGTACTGCTCCGCCAGGGCCGCCTTGATGGCGTCGGAGACCTCATACTTCCCGCTCTTGGACAGGGCATCCATATAGCCCCGGACTTCTTCGTCGTTCTGGCCCGAGAGGTCAAAGAGCAGCCGCTCCAGATTGGAGGAAATCAGGATATCCATGGAGGGGCTCATGGTGGTGTGGAAGGGGCGGTTGCGGTCATAGATGCCGGTGCGCAGGAAGTCCGTGAGGACATCGTTGCGGTTGGAGGCGCAGATGAGCTTGCCCACAGGCAATCCCATGCGCTTGGCGTAGTAGGCCGCCAGGATGTCGCCGAAGTTGCCGGTGGGAACGCAGAAGTTCACCTTGTCCCCCATGGTCAGCTTCCCGTCCCGCACCAGGTCGCAGTAAGCAGAGATGTAGTAGACCACCTGGGGCAGGATGCGTCCCCAGTTGATGGAGTTGGCGGAGGAGAGGAAATAGCCCCGCTCCGCCAGGGTGGCGCGGATGGACTCGTCGGAGAAGATGCGCTTGACGCCGGCCTGGGCATCGTCGAAGTTGCCCACCACGGCGCACACGCCTACGTTCTCACCGTCCTGGGTGACCATCTGGGTCTCCTGGACCTTGGAGACGCCGTCCTTGGGATAGAACACCATGATCTTGGTCTGGGGCACGTCGGCAAATCCCTCCATGGCGGCCTTGCCGGTATCGCCGGAGGTGGCCACCAGGATGCAGACGGTCTTGCCCTCCCCGGTCTTCTTCAGCGCTGCGGAGAGCAGCTGGGGCAGCATCTGGAGGGCCATGTCCTTGAAGGCGCTGGTGGGACCGTGCCAGAGCTCCAGGCAGTATGTGGTCTCATCCACCGTGCGGACGGGGGCCACGGCGGCGGTATCGAACTTGGCGGGACCGTAGGCATTCTCCGCGAAGGTCAGCAGCTCCTCCTCCGTGTAATCCGTCAGATACAGCGCCATGACCTTGGCGGCCCGGACCTGGTAGCGCTCCGCCACCAGGCTCTCCAGAAAGGCCCGGTCGATCTGCGGGATCTCACAGGGGGTCAGCAGGCCGCCGTCCCGGCTCAGGCCCATTTTGATGGCGTCCGCCGACTCGTAGCGCAGGGCGCGGTCCCGGGTGCTCAGATATTTCATGATGTATTCCTCCCTTTTCAGGCTGTTGTACTTAACAAAACGCGTCCTCCAGGTACTCCAGGCGGAGGATGCGGTGGTTTTCATCGGTATAGACCTCCGCCACGTCGAAGCGGGCGGGGGCGTCCAGCTCATGCTGGCTCAGATACAGGGCCGCGGCGCTGCGCAGCCGCGCCTGCTTCCGGGCGTCAACCGCCTCCCGGGGCAATGTCCCCCCGCTCTCTCGGCGGAGCTTGACCTCCACAAAGCAGACCGTGCCCTGCTTGTCCCGGGCCACCAGATCCAGCTCCCCGTAGCGGCAGCGCCACTGGCTGGCCAGAAGGGCATATCCCTTTTTTCGCAGGTACCGGGCTGCTTCCGCCTCTCCCCGGTTCCCCAGCTCCCGCCGGGTGGTCATAGCCGCCTCGCCTCCCACTTTTTCAGGAAGGTCTTCCGGTGGGCCGGACAGGGGCCGTACCGGTCCAGCATTTCATAGTGGAGCTTGGTACCGTAGCCCTTGTGCTTGGCAAACTGGTACTGGGGATACGCCTGGTCCAGCTCCGTGGAGACATAGCGGTCCCGGCTGACCTTGGCCAGGATGGAGGCGGCCGCGATGGAGGCGCTCTTCCCATCGCCCCCCACGATGCAAAGATGGGGCACTGTAATAGCCACGGCACTGCCGTGGTCCCGGTTGCCGTCGATGAGAGCCAGGTCCGGCGTCTGCGGCAGCCCTTCGATAGCCCGGTTCATGGCCAGCATTCGGGCGTTGAGGATGTCCATTTCATCGATCTCCGCCGCCTCAACCCGGGCCACACTGTACGCCACGGCCTGGGCGGTAATGAGGTCGTAGAGGGCCTCCCGCTTTTTCTCCGTCAGCTTTTTGGAGTCGTTGAGGCCGGGGATCTCCACTTCCCGGGGCAGGATCACCGCGGCGGCGTATACCGGTCCCGCCAGAGGCCCGGCCCCCGCCTCGTCCACGCCGCAGAGGGTCTGGATGCCACTATTCCATTGCTCACGCTCGTAAGTCCAAAGATCCAATGTTATTCCTCTTTTCCCCGACAGCTGAGCCGGACATACCAAACCAAGTGAATCAGACACAGGAAAAACACTGCGGCAGCTCCCACAGAGGCGCATAGAGCACTGTTTTCCCATGGCCATCCCCGATAATAGGTAAAGAAAATCTGTCCATAGGGCAGGATGGCAGCACTGAAGACGATTGTTAACGCATCTCCGCAGCTCCCCAGCCAATGCTCTCCCCAGATCAGCCAGGCTCCGGCGCACAGTGTGGCCGCCAGCCAATATCCAGCCATGGAACGGGCAACCCGGCGGCTGGAGAGATGCCACAGAGTCCAGTCCACCCGCCACAGGCAAAGGGCATAAGCCGCCAGCAGAGCCAGCCGAAACCATGCCGGGTCTCTATCCCAACTCAATCCCTCCCAGAAGGTCACGAAATGGATGCCCAGCATGAGAAAGGCCAGCTTTGCGGCCTGTTCAGACCAATCAAGCTCCATCTTGCGTTCCACGATGGCCCCCTCCTTTTTCCGGCATCGTCTGAGTCAATAGCAGGCAACATATCCCTTCAAAAAGCCGTTGCCGAACTGTTTCCTGCCCGGTACAAGGCTAACCGGCAGTACCCCCAATGAAGCAGACACAACAGCAGCGTGCCCACGATCTGAAGGAGGTCACCCGATTCCGGCAAAAAGTTTCTCCAGATAGGGTCCAGAGGAAAATACGGCGTCACCAGAATCACCAGCAGCGTCCATCCCGGCAATTCAAACCGCAAGTGCTCTCCCAGCAGAGCAAGCAGCGTCAACAGGGCCAGCACCATGGTACACACCGCCCAGTAGCGCTCCAAAATCTTTCCTGCCTCCGGGCTGCTGATAAGAAACAGCCCCACATCAAATAGCAGCAGACACACTAAATAGGCCGCGGCGTATCCCAGCGTCCGGTCATCGTATGCTTCAAACATCAGCCCCACAAGGTTTCTCACGCCGCTTACCACATGGAATACCAGCCAGATGAAACCCGTCACAAGGGCCCACTTTATGGCAAATGATGTCCTATTTGACATAATGTCTCCTTATTCCGGCTCCTCCAGTGTAAAGCGTCCCAGCTTGCCGCCACGAAACTCGTCCAGCAGGATCTTGGCCATGCGCTCCGTGTCCACTTCCCCGCCGGAGATCAGGAAGCCCCGCTTGCGTCCGGCGGCGCAGAGGAGCCGGTAGCCCCAGGCGATATCGTTCTCTTCCGCCTCCCGCTCCGGCAAGGATAGCAGCTTGTAGGCGGCAGTCAGCGCATCCGGATAGCGGGTGCCCAGGTAGGTCATCAGGTGGCAGCCCAGGGTCTCCGTGTCCAGAATATCGTCCTTCACGGCGCCGGTATAGGCCAGGTTCAGCCCCACGCTCTGGTCCTCAAACTTGGGCCAGAGGATGCCGGGGGTGTCCAGCAGCTCCAGATTCCGGTCGATGGGAACCCACTGCTTGGAGCGGGTGACGCCGGGCCGGTCCTCGGTCTTGGCGGTCTTGCGGCCGGCGATCTTATTGATAAAGGTGGACTTGCCCACATTGGGGATGCCCAGGATCATCACCCGGATCACCCGGTTTTGTCCCTTTTCCGCGTAGGCGCGGATCTTGTCTGCCAAAAGCTCCCGCACGGCGGCGGCAAAACGGGCGGTACCCTGTCCGCTTTTGGCGTCGGATTCCAGCACGGCATAGCCCTTTCCCTTGAAGTAGGACGCCCACCGCTGGGTGGAGGCGGGATCCGCCTGATCCACCCGGTTCAAGACCACCAGCCGGGGCTTCCCCGCTGTCAGCTCGTCCACATCCGGGTTCCGGCTGGAGATGGGGATGCGGGCGTCCAGGATCTCACAAACCGCGTCCACATTTTTGATCTGCTCGGCGATCATCCGCCGGGTTTTGGTCATGTGGCCGGGATACCATTGAATGTTCATGCGTCCACCCCGCCGATCAGGCCGATGCGGCCGAAGTCCCGCTGCTGCGTCACTTCATCCGCGCCCGGGAAGAGCAAAAACACCGCTTTGCCGATGACATAGCGGGTATCCACGGTGCCCAGCTGGGAATTGCGGCTGTCGTCGCTGTGGTTGCGGTTATCGCCCATGACGAAGATGGATCCCTCCGGCACGGTCAGGGGAAACTCCGTCCCCTCCTCGGTGAAGGTGAGCTCGTTGATATAGTCCTCCTGCAGGGCCTCCCCATCCACGTACACCGTGCCGGTGACGAAGTCGATGTCCACCGTCTGGCCCTCTGTGGCGATGACCCGCTTGACGATGGGTTCTCCTCCGGCGAAGGACCCCTTCTGGATGATGACGATGTCCCCGTACTGATACTCACCGCTCAAAAGGGACGTGGTCACCAGCAGGCGGTCTCCATCCTGCAGGGTGGGCACCATGGAGTGGCCGTCCACACCGATGAGTCGCACCACAAAAGTAAAGAGGAGCACCACCGCCAAAACAGAAACCACCAGCGCCTGTGCCCACTCGTAAAGCTCCCGTCCGGAACGCGCCTTGTCCTTTGCGCCGTCCCCAACGGTCTGCTGCCGATTATCTTCCATAACAAGTTCTCCTCAACTTAAAATTCCCGCCCGGAACCACTCCCGGCTGCCGGTGTCCGCCGAAACCCCCGGGATCAGCACAGCCACCGCCCGGCCCATGATGTACCGGGTATCCACCGGCCCCAGATCCGGGGCCCGGCTGTCGTGGCTGTCGTTGCGGTTGTCACCCATGACGAATACAGCCCCCTCCGGCACGGTCAGGGGATAATCCATTCCCTCGTCTGTGAAGGTGGGCTCCCGGATATAGTCTTCGTCCAGCGCCTCGCCATCCACGTATACCGTGCCGGTATCAAAGTCAATGTCCACCGTCTGGCCCTCCGTGGCGATGACCCGTTTGACAATGGGCGCGCCGTCCAGGAAATCCTCCTGGCGGATGATGACGATATCCCCGGCGCCGCAGGATCCGCACAGGGGGCTGTTCACCACAGCCAGCAGATCCCGGTCCTGCAGGGTTTCCCGCATGGATGGGCCGTCCACCCGGACTACCCGCATCACAAAGGTGAAAATCACCACCACTGTCACCACGCAGCACACCAGAAGCTGCACCCAGTCATAAGCGCCGCGGTCTGATTCCCTGCGGACACGCTTTTTATCCATAGGTGCCTCCAGGGCCATACAAGCCCAATGTAATCTTATGTAGTATAGCAAAGAATCCGCGAAACCACAAGGGATCCGCGGATTTTTTTCTCACTTCCCCGGCAGAGCTGCGGCCGGTAAAGCCCGGAAGCTGCAAAAAACAAAAGAGAGAGGCGAAAGCCTCTCTCTTTGTCTCTCTTAGAGCTTCTCCTTGACCTTGGCGCTCTTGCCCACGCGGCCGCGCAGATAGTACAGCTTGGCACGGCGGACAGAACCGCTGCGGACCACCTCGATGGTGGCGATGGCAGGAGAGTGAACGGGGAACACCTTCTCCACGCCCACGCCGTAGGAAATGCGGCGGACGGTGATGGTCTCCTCGATGCCGCCATGCTTCTTGGCGATGACGGTGCCCTCGAAGACCTGGATACGCTCGCGGGAGCCTTCCTTGACCTTCACGTGGACACGGACAGTGTCACCGATCTTGACCTGGGGCACCTCGTTCTGCAGGGTTTCCTTGTTCAGTTCCTTGATGAGATCCATGGATATTTCCTCCTATTTTATAGGCGTTCATACCCGTGTTTTCCGCGCCGCTGCGGCATGATTGCCCGGCGCACGGCAGAGGACCGCCCTTTTGTAGCCATGATAGAATATCACACCCCACTTGCAAATGCAAGAATTATTTTCAAAAAATTTCATTCGGCGGAACTGCCGGCGATCCCCCGCACCTCCTGCAGGGCGGTAAAGAATGCAGCAGCGGCCGCCGGCAGGAGCCACAGGCTCCCCCCGCTTTGGACCATCACCGCCGCCAGGCACACACCCAGGGCCAGGGCCGCGCAGGTGCCGGCCATCCGGACTGCCCGCTCCCCGGCGTCCGGCCCAGCAATCCAGGTCACCGCCAGCTCCAAGGCCCGGCCGCCGTCCAGGGGACGCAGCGGCAAAAGGTTGAACAGGCACAGCACCAGATTCCATCACGCTGAAGCCCAAAAGGA
>NZ_DAWBAJ010000003.1:0-101630 GCF_052306735.1 Dysosmobacter sp.
GTCCACGCCGTGGACCATGCAGGCCTCCTCCACGGTCTCGCCCCGGGAAGAGGGGCAGCCCAGGCAGTGCATGCCGATGGACAAAAAGATGGGAGCGGTGTGGGGGGCGATATCCAGAATATCACCGATGATGGTGTCCTTGGTAATGGTAATCATAGGGGTCTTCTCCTTTGATTTGAAATTCAGCAGGGGTATTATACTCTATTCTTATCCCAAATTCAATAGAAAACTCACGATCCCAGGCGTAATTTCCCGGAAATTCCCGTGTTTTTTACCCCCTGCCCCCGGCTGCGGCAGAACGCAAAGCGGGAACGGCCCGGAAGAGGCCGCCCCCGCTTACGCTTGGGCGTTATTTCAAGGGGATGTCCACGGGCTGGGGCAGGGTGCTCTCATGGGAGTAGTTGGCCGTCAGCCACACCTCCCCGGCCTGATAGTCCGGCAGGGGCAGCATCACAGAGCCCGCCTGCTCATCGTCGGAGAAGGTCATGCCCATCTGGCGGGCGTCCCACGGGTTTCCTTCCGCGTCATAGAAGGTCATGGAGAAGGGGCTGCCTTTCAGGGCCCCGTCCAGCCGGAAAGTCAGCACCCAGCCGTCCTCTCGCCGCTGGGCGGAGGTGAGGCTCACCCCATCCGGAAGCCAGGGGGCGGTGCCGTGCTCCAGATCCACATACACCCGCTGATGCTCCTTGGCAAGCCACTTTGCGCCTGTGATGTGCACCGTCAGATGGTCGCTGTTGCTGAACCAGGGGCTCTCCAGCCGGTAGGACACCATGGCGGGAGAATCGGTGTCTCCGCTGGCGGTGACGCCCCCGGAGACGGCGTCAAAGCGCTCGCCGTCCTCGTTTTCCAGATAGAACTCCAGCCCCTTGAGCCAGGCGGTGTTGTCCTCCGCCCCCTCCACGTTGATGCGCAGGTGGGTGGGATAGACCTCCGCCTCCGTCAAGGTGAAGGTCTGGCCGTCCAGGATGAAGGTCTCATTCACCGCCAGTACCTCCCCCTGGGCGGTGAACTGGGGGTCGAAGGTGAGGTCGAAGGTGAACTCCGCCAGGATCTCCGCCTCCGGCTCCGTGGAAGGGGCAAGCATCTCATCCTCAATGGCCCGGTCCGGGGCTGCGGTAGTCTCCTGCTGTTCTCCCTCCCGCTGCCCGGTGACGGCAAAGGTCATGGTGAAGCCCTCCGGCACGTCCCGGTCCACGTAGTCCAGGGTGAAGTCCAGCAGCGTCCCGGGCTTTTGCTGGAAATCAGAGCCCAGAATGCTGCACTGCTGGGCCGGGGAGAACCTCGGCATTTCGGCGGAGAGGCTCTCGTACCCCTCCCCCTCCAAGGTGAAGAAGATATGCACCTGCTTCTGGTCCACGATGATGGATTCCACCGTGGCGGTGATGCCGTTTTTCGTCTGGCTCTGGCCCACGGGCTGGACATAGTCGTGCTCCACCGCGGCGGAGAGAGAGGGCGAAAAGCGCACCGCCTCCGCCAGGGCCCCCAAGACGGGCACGTCCTCGCAGGCGGCGGCAAAGGTGGGAAAGGCGTTCACCAGCCCCACGAAGAGCAAAAAGCAGGCGGCAAGGCTCCCCACGGGGATGCCCCACAGCCGCCGCTTCCGGGCGGCGCGGCGGCGCTCCATAGCCCGCTCCACGGCGGTGTCCAAAGCCGGGGGCGTCGTCTCCAGCTCCTGGAGCAAAGCCCGGTATTCCTCGTTTCGGTTCATGGGTTCCCCTCCTCTCCCAGTTCCAGCCGCAGTAGCTCCAGCGCCCGCCGCTGGCGGGTGGCCACGGTGCCCTGGGGGATGGCCAGGGCGGCGGCGGTCTCCGATTGGGTATAGCCGGTGAAGTAGCGCAAGATCACCACCGCCCGCAGCGTCTCCGGCAGGCGGGCCACGGCGTCTTTCAAGGGCAGGTGGTCGTAAGCGTCGGGGCCGGCGGTCTCCGGCAGGGCCTCCTCCCCGGCAAGACGCTTCCGGCGGCGCAGCTCCCGGTGGCACTCGTTGAGGAGGATCCGGGTGAGCCACGTCTCAAAGTATGCCTCCTGGCGCAGCTGCCCCAGGCTCCGCAGGGCCTGGTACACCGCCTCGTCCACCGCCTCCAGGGCGTCGGCCTCCCGGCCCAGGTACAGATACGCCGTGCGGTAGAGCCGCTGGCGCAGGGCCTGTGTCCGGGCGGCAAATTCCTGTCGGTCCATGCCATCCCTCCTTTCTTTTCGTCTATTAGAGTTCCCGGCGGGCCGGTTTGTTTGGGGAAAGCGGGGAAAATTTTTTCCCCCCGATGAAAAAAGCGCCCCGGCTGTGCCGGGGCGCGGAGAAAACGCAGGGGTTCAGGCCCGGGGATGGGCCTTCTGGTACACATCCTTGAGCTGCTGCTTGATGACGTGGGCGTAGATCTGGGTGGAGGAGATATCGGCGTGGCCCAGCATCTCCTGGATGGCCCGCAGGTCCGCGCCGTTTTCCAGCAGGTGCACGGCGAAGGAGTGGCGCAGGGTGTGGGGGGTGATGTCCTTTTCGATGCCCGCCGTCTCCTGGTAGTGCTTGATGATCTTCCAGAAGCCCTGACGGCTCATGCGCTCGCCGTTCATGTTGACGAAGAGGGCGGTTTCATCGCTGTTGGCAATGAGCCGGGGACGGACGTTCTTCACGTAGTCCTGGAGGGCCTTGACGGCAGTCTTGTAAAGGGGTATGATACGCTCCTTGCCCCGGCTGGCGCACCGGAGGATCCCCGCCGGGAGGTTCAGGTCCTGAAGATCCAGGGAGATGAGCTCGCTGACCCGGATGCCGGTGGCGTAGAGCAGCTCCAGCATGGCGTGGTCCCGGTAGCCCTTGTCGTCCACACACTGGGGCTGTTCCAAAAACAGCTCCACTTCCTTGTTGGTGAGGATCTCCGGGTACTTGCGCTCCGCCCGGCCCGCGGTGATGCCCCGCACGGGGCTCTCTCCGATGGCGCCGGTGGAGACCAGATAGTTATAAAAGCACTTGGACGACGCCAGAAACCGGGTGACGGAGGCGGCGGACTTTCCCTGGGCAAGCATGTGGTCCATGTAGCCCCGGATCATCTCCGGCTTCGCCTGGGCAAGCTCCGTCTCATAGCGCTCCGTGAGATACGAGGCAAACTGGCTCACGTCCCGCAGATAGGAGCTGATGGTGTTTTCGGAGGAACGGCGCTCCTCCGATAAATAGCGGCGAAAGCCGTCCAGATGTTCCGTTGCCAGGAAAATCCCCCCCTCTCTCTTTCTATGGTCAGGTCAGCACCCGCTCCAGCACGCTCTCCAGCAGCGCCGGAGAGAGAAACAATTCCACACACACACCCGCCAGCAGCACGCCGCACACCACGGCCAGCCGCTTCCAGCATCCCCGGCCGTACACCACCGGGGCCGCCCGCCTGCCGCTCCCAAACGACAAGCTGGCCAGTGCCGCCGACGTCCCCAGGGAGGGGACCGCCAGCAAGAAGTAGCACGGCAGGGTCAAAAGGCACCGCACCCCCAGCACCGCCAGGGCGATGAGGATGCCGGGCCGCCCGAAGGCCGCCGTGAAGCAGCACACGGACAGCGACAAAAAAAACCCATAGGCGGTGGTCACCGCCGGGATGGCCGCCACCCCCAGGGACGCAAATCCCAGGAAGAACGCCAGCAGCGGATAGCGAAAATAGATCACCAGCGC
This sequence comes from Dysosmobacter sp., assembly GCF_052306735.1. Lineage (NCBI taxonomy): Bacteria > Bacillati > Bacillota > Clostridia > Eubacteriales > Oscillospiraceae > Dysosmobacter > Dysosmobacter sp. Next base: position 3,647 of record NZ_DAWBAJ010000003.1, read on the forward strand.
CGTCAGCAGCGTCCGCTTTCCCGGCACCGCCTCCCCGCTGAGGGTGACATAGTCCGTCAGGTACCGGGAGAGCTCCTCCCCCGCGGAGGCGGGGAACCGCTTTGCCAAGACCTGTCCCAAAAAGATGCCTGCCGCGAAACACAGGGCTAAAAATACCAGGCGCGGCAGCGCCGACGCCCTGTCCCCGGATGGCCGTTTCCTACCGCTCCAGTTCAATCCGCCTCACCTCCCTATGACCCTATGCGGGGTTGCCGGGAAATATGAGGCGGTTAACGTAACCCTTTTACTTCTCTCTAATATAGTGCAATTTTCCAGATTTCGCAAGGAATTTACGGGAAGTTCTCATTTTTTGTCAGTTATGTCAAATTTTTATGTAAACTGTATTATGTAAACTCCATAAACCAGAGGGCCGGGAAGCCCATCAAATCTGTACATCTTGTGGCAAAATACCGGACGGCGACCCCAAATCTGGCGCCGGACGGGGCGGCCTCCCCTGCCCCGCGCCGGACGGGACGGCGCGGGGCAAACCGGGGCGGCGGCGGCATTTTTGGTGAATTTCACAGTCCCATTCTCAGTGATGCCGCTTGCGCTTGGCCCGGCGGGCAGCCAGAAATCCCGCCAGCAGCCCCCCTCCCAGGGCGCAGAGCACCAGGGCTCCCCCCTGCCCTGCCCAGTCCGGGGGCTCCGGGGCGGAGAGCCCGCCCAGTACCAAAATCACCGCCATGACGGCGCCCACGCTGAAGCCGGCGGGCATGGGACGCCACGTGCTCCTCCCGGCGCTGACGGCGCCCCCCGCCAGAGCCGACAGGGCGCAGCAGACCATCACCGCACCCGTCAGGCTCCCCTCCGGCACCGTGCCCCGGGCCAGCAGGGCCGCCAGCAGTGCCAGCAGCGCCACATATCCTCCCAGGGCCGTGCCGCTGCCCAGGGCTGCCGCCGCCGGGCCGGAGAGGCGCTTGCGCTTCTTCCCGGCGATCCGCTTCCCCGCCTGCTTTCCTCCCAGGTTCAGCCCCCTCCGGGCCTGCGCGGTCTTTTCCATAGAAAAACCCTCCCTCATCTTCTGCTCCCCAAGAGCATATGACGAGAGAGGGTATTTTTATGATGGAGAAACGGTGATTACTCCTTGGGCTCCTCAGCAGCCTCGGCAGTCTCGGCAGCGGGCTCCTCAGCGGGGGCTTCCGCCTTGGGCTCCTTGGCTTCCTCAGCGGGAGCCTCCTCAGCCTTCTTTTCCTTCTTCTTGGTCTCAGGCTGCTCGCCGGTCTGGACGCCCACAGTGGACACGGCCCACTTGGTCAGCTCCATGCGGACCCGGTCCTCGCTGGTCTCGATGATGATGGTGCCGTCGTTCACCTGCACCACCTTGCCCACGATGCCGCCGATGGAGGTGATGGTGTCGCCCTTCTTCAGGCTGTTGCGCATGTCCTGGGCCTGCTTCTTCCGCTTGTTCTCGGGCCGGATCAGCAGGAAGTAGAACACGGCGATGAGGACCACCATCATAATAATGGATTCCATATTGTTGTGTCTCCTTTTTTTGTAAGATCAGAATGGTAACATTATACCAAATACAAACGCTTTTGCAAGTCCTTTCTTTCCGGGTCCCTCAGTCCTGGACCCGCTGCTCCAGCTTGCCGCTGTACCGGGCGCGGAATTCCTCGAAGGTCCCGGCGTCCAGGGCGGCGCGGATCTTCACCATCAGGTCGTTATAAAAATACAGGTTGTGGAGCACCGCCAGCCGCAGCGCCAGCACCTCGTCGGCCTTGAAGAGGTGGCGCAGGTACGCCCGGGAGTAGTAGCGGCACACGGGGCAGTTGCAGCTTTCGCTGATGGGACGGGGGTCCGTCTGGTACTTCTCGTTGAGGATGTTGACGGTGCCCTCCCAGGTGAAGAGCTTGCCGTGGCGGCCGTTGCGGGAGGGCATCACGCAGTCGAAGAAGTCCACCCCCAGGTGCACCGCCTCGATGATGTTGGTGGGGGTGCCCACGCCCATGAGGTAGCGGGGCTTGTCCTTGGGCATGTGGGGCTCCACGGCGTCGATGATCTCGTACATCACCTCCGCCGGCTCTCCCACTGCCAATCCGCCGATGGCGTAGCCGTCGCAGTCCAGCTTTGCGATCTCATCCATGTGCCAGACCCGGAGGTCTGCAAAGGTGGCGCCCTGGTTGATGCCGAAGAGCATCTGCCCGGGGTTCACCGTCTCCGGCAGGCTGTTCAAGCGGTCGTGCTCGATCTTGCAGCGCTCCAGCCACCGGGCCGTCCGCTCACAGCTGGCCTTGGCGTACTCGTAGGTGGCGGGGTTCTCCACGCACTCGTCAAAGGCCATGGCGATGTCGCTGCCCAGGTTGGACTGGATGCGCATGGACTCCTCGGGGCCCATGAAGATCTTGCGGCCGTCGATGTGGGAGGCGAAGGTGACGCCCTCCTCCTTGATCTTGCGCAAAGAGGCCAGGGAGAACACCTGGAACCCGCCGGAGTCCGTGAGGATGGGGCCGTCCCAGTGCATGAACTTGTGGAGCCCGCCCATCTGCCGGACGATGTGGTCGCCGGGCCGCAGGTGCAGGTGGTAGGTGTTGGAGAGCTCGATCTGGCAGCCCACCTCTTTTAAGTCCTGGGCGCTGACGCCGCCCTTGATGGCCGCCTGGGTGCCCACGTTCATGAATACCGGCGTCTGGACCACGCCGCCGTGAGCGCAGGAAAACTGACCGCGCCGGGCGCGGCCCTCTTGCTTGAGAACCTGAAACATACCGCTCCTCCTGTGGATGTCTTGGGTGGGCCCTCCCCCGCCCTGCCGGGCCGGGGCCCGTGGGCCCATAGCCTTTCTATTATAGTCCATCCCGTCCCGGTACGCAAGAGACAAAAAGCGCCGGAGCCTTTGGCTCCGGCGCGCTCAGCCGCGATTCAGCTCTCCACCCGGGCGGGGTTCACATGGACCATGCAGTGCTTGACCTGGGGGAAGCCCGCCTCCAGGGCGTCGTGGACGGCCTGGGCGGTGGCGTGGGTCTCGTTGAGGGTCAGCTCCCCGTTGGCCCGGATCTCCACGTCCACGTAGATCCGGTCCCCGAAGAGGCGGGTGTTCAGGGCGTCCACCCCCAGCACGCCGGGCTGGGACAGGACGGAGGATTCCATCTCCTCCGCCAGTTTCGGATCGCAGGCGTGATCCGTCATGCGCTCCAGGGCGTCGGTGAGGATATCCCAGGCGGCCTTGAGGATAAAGAGGCAGATCACCACCGAGGCGATGGGATCCAGCACCGGCCAGCCCAGCCGGGCCCCCAGGATGCCCGCAAAGCTGCCCACGGAGGACAGCGCGTCGGAGCGGTGGTGCCAGGCCTCCGCCATCAGGGCGCTGGAGTCGATGCGCCGGGCCGCCGCCCGGGTGTACCAGAACATGGCCTCCTTCACCACCATGGACACCACTGCCGCCGCCAGGGCCAGGGCGCCGGGAGAGACCAGGTCCTCCCCGCCCACGATCTTGCGGATGCCGGTGATGCCGATGCCCACGCCGGTGGCTCCCAGGATGAGGCCCAGGATCAGCGCCGCCACGCACTCCAGCCGCTCGTGGCCGTAGGGGTGGTCGTCGTCGGCGGCCCGGCCCGCCAGCTTCACCCCCAAAATCACGATGAGGGTGGCCAGCACGTCGGAGGCCGAATGTACCGCGTCGGACACCATGGCCCCGGACCGGGCCAGAATGCCCGCGGCAAATTTGAATAAGGACAGTGCGATATTGATGACGATGGTGACAGTGGACACGCCCACAGCCACCTGTTCATGCTCCCGTGGATTCATGCGTCGGTTCCTCCCTGCTCCGGCCCTCCGCCGTCCCGTCCGGTGTCCCGGACTGCCGCGTCCCGCGGCCCGACCCTCTCCGCCTCCAGGCGGCGGGTCTGCCTGGCTGCCCCCGCTGCGAATCGCAGCATCGGCCCGCCGGGAGATTTTCACTAAGATACCATATGCAAACCACACTGTCAAGGTGATTTGCAAACGTTTGTGTTAACAAACCTTCTATTTTTCCATACTTTTTTCAAAAAAACGCCCCTGGCGGAGAGCCAGGGGCGGAAACGGGGTTTTCAGTGGATGAACATGGCGTCGCCGAAGGAGAAGAAGCGGTAGCGCTCCTTCACCGCCTCGGCATAGGCATTCAGGATGTGCTCCCGCCCGGCGAAGGCGGAGACCAGCATCACCAGCGTGGACTCCGGCAGGTGGAAGTTGGTCACCAAGGCGTCCATCACCTTGAACTTGTAGCCGGGGTAGATGAAGATGTCCGTCCAGCCGGCGGAGGGCTCCATATGCCCGTCCTCAGCAGCGAAGCTCTCCAGGGTCCGGCAGGAGGTGGTGCCCACGCACACGCACCGGCCGCCGGAGGCCCGGGTGCGGTTGATGAGCTCCGCCGTCTCCGGCGGCACCACGCAGTATTCGCTGTGCATGGGGTGCTCTTCGATGTTGTCCTCCTTCACGGGCCGGAAGGTGCCAAGGCCCACGTGGAGGGTCACATAGCCGATGTTCACCCCCATATCGGCGATTTTCTTCAGCAGCTCCGGCGTGAAGTGGAGCCCCGCCGTGGGGGCCGCCGCGCTGCCCAGCACCTTGGAATAGACGGTCTGGTAGCGCTCGGAGTCCTGGAGCTCCTCCTTGATATAGGGGGGCAGGGGCATCTTCCCCAGCCGCTCCAGCACCTCCAGGAAGATGCCGTCGTAGTTGAAGTGCACCAGGCGGTTGCCGCCGGGGAGCTCCTCCGTCACTTCGGCGGTGAGTTCCCCGTTGCCGAAGGAGAGGCGGGCGCCGGGCTTCATCTTCCGGCCCGGGCGCACCAAGCACTCCCAGGTGCCCTCCCCCTTGTCGATGAGCAGCAGCACCTCGCAGGCGCCGCCGCCGGGGAGCCGCTGGCCCAGCAGACGGGCGGGCAGCACCCGGGAGTCGTTCAAAATCAGGCAGTCCCCGGGGTTCAGATACTCCGGCAGGTCGTAAAAGTGCCGGTGCTCCCACTCCCCCGTCACCTTGTCCAGCGTCAGCAGGCGGGATCCGTCCCGCCGCTCCAGAGGCGTCTGGGCGATGAGTTCCTGGGGAAGGTCGTAGTAAAAATCGCTGGTTTTCATGGTCTCAAATAGCTCCTCACTCAATGGTAACGTCGGTATAGTAGAATTCCAGAATGTCCAGATAGTCGTAACCCTGCTCCGCCATGGCCTTGGCGCCGTACTGGCTCATGCCCACATGATGCCCATATCCGGTGCCGGTGATGGTGATGCCGCTGCCGGAGGGGACGGAACCGGAGTTGGAGGCAGTGCCGGAGGAGGGCGCCAGAGTCTCCGTGCCGGAGGACGTGATGGCGCTGTACGTGCCGCCCTTCAGGGTCCCCAAGGTGCCGGAGCCGGAGATCACCGCCGCGCCGGAGAGGTCCGAGAGCACCGTGGTGCCGTTGACCACGTAGCCGCCGGCGGTGCCGCTCCCCTCCCCGGACCCGCCGGAGATGGTAAAGCGCAGGCTGCGGACGTTCTTGCCCAGGGTGGTGGAGTAGAAGGCGTTGGAGCAGGCCTGGCCCGTCACCGTCAGGCGCTTGCCGGAGGTGTCCGTAAAGACCACCTTGGTGACATTGCCCAGGGCGGAGCGCTCCGCCACGTAGACGTCGCACACGGTGCCGATGGAGTACCCGCTGTTTTGCAGCACCCACGTCAGCTGGTCATAGGTGTAGGTGACGGTATAGTTGTAGTTGGGGATGGAGGTCTGCGCCTCGTAGGGATCCTTCTTCCCCTGGAGGTAGGGCACGTCCCCGCCCCAGACGTTTTTGGCGTCCTCGGTAGCGCCGCCGTCGGAGGAGTGGTACACCGCCTCGATGAGGGCGCCGTCATAGTAGACGCACTCCCCCGCCGTCTCGGCCACCGCCCGGTCCGTGGCGGCGGTGGGGCTGTTTGTGCTGTTGCCCATGCCGGAGTACACCTGGCAGTCCACCGTGGCGCACACGTCGAAGCCGTAGCTTGCAAGGTGCTTGGTCTCCCGGCACACGAAGGTCCGGGCGCACACCGCCTGGGCCTTCAGGGCTTCCTCCGGCCAGGTGCCGGGCATCTCGTAGGGCACCACACCCCGGACATACTGCTCCAGGTCCAGCACGTTCACCACGCTGAGATTGCCGCCGGTGGTGCGGGGATACTCGAACCCCCCCAGGTACCGGCAGCCCTTGAACCAGGTGACGGACTCCTCCCCCTGGCCGTCGGGCAGAACGCCCAGGTTCCAGATGCCGGAGCCGTCAAACTCGAAGAGCACCTGCGTGGTGCCCGTCACCGTCACCAACACGCCGGAGGAGGAAGAGCGCACGGCGGAGCCCCGGGCCCCGGCGTCATCCAGAAGCTCCTCCGCCTCCTCCCGGGAGTCCACGCAGCCGATGCGCACCACAAATTCCCCGTTGACCCAGGCGGGATAGCCGTCGTAGTCCCGGGCGGCGTCGGCGGCCTCGTCAAAGTCCCGGAAGCCCGTCACTTCCCCGTGCCAGGCGCCCATGGTCCGGTAGGAACCGGAGGGCACGGAGGCGGAATAGGTGCCGGAGGAATTCATATAGATGGTACCGGCGGCGGTCATGGAGATGGTGGTCTCGTCCAGATACCCCAGGGACTGGAACTCCCGGCCCTCGTCGTAATAGCCCACCTCGTATCCGTAGCCCACGGCGTTTTCCAGGTTGGCGGAAAACAGGGCGCTGGATCCGTACCGGAGCCCCACTTTCACCATGTCGTTGCTTACCGCCCCCGCTGAAACGGCGGTGCAGGCGAAAAACAGCACAACTACCGACAGGCTCATCAACAGCTTTTTCATGCATCCTCCCCAAATTCCCGGCCTTGACCCCGGAGGAAAAGTGTGCTAACATAAACACAAATGTCCGTCCCGCATGTACACAGGCTGATTTTCCTTAATGGACATCATTATAGTACAAACCGGCGGCACATTCAACCAAAAATCGACGGCCCTCCCCGGGGGGCGGCCGTGACAAACGCAGCAGGAGGTAACGCGACAATGAGAACTTACAAAGTGGGCATCATCGGCGCCACCGGCATGGTGGGCCAGCGCTTCGTCACCCTGATGGAGAACCATCCCTGGTTCCGCCTGACGGCCCTGGCCGCCAGCGCTCGCAGCGCCGGAAAGACCTATGAAGAGGCTGTGGCAAACCGCTGGGCCCTGGACATCCCCATGCCGGAGGAGGCCAAGAAGATCGTGGTGCTGGACGCCGAGGCCGATGCCGAGAAGCTGGCGGGCATGGTGGATTTCTGCTTCTGCGCCGTGGATATGAAGAAGGAGGACATCCGGGCCCTGGAGGAGAAGTACGCCAAGCTGGAGTGCCCCATCGTCTCCAACAACTCCGCCCACCGCTGGACAGACGACGTGCCCATGGTGGTGCCGGAGATCAACGCCGACCACATCGCCGTCATTGACGCCCAGCGCAAGCGCCTGGGCACCAAGCGGGGCTTCATCGCCGTCAAGTCCAACTGCTCCCTCCAGAGCTATGTCCCCGCCCTGCACCCCCTGAAGAAGTACGGCCTGGACAAGGTGCTGGTGTGCACCTATCAGGCCATCTCCGGCGCCGGCAAGACCTTTGCGCGCTGGCCTGAGATGGTAGACAACTGCATCCCCTACATCGGCGGCGAGGAGGAGAAGAGCGAGCAGGAGCCCCTGAAGCTCTGGGGCCACATCGAGGACGGCAAGATCGTCAAAGCGGAGGGCCCCTCCATTACCGCCCAGTGCTTCCGGGTGGCCTGCCAGGACGGCCACATGGCCGCCGTGTTCATGAAATTCGCCGACGGCAAGGCCCCCTCCATGGACCAGATCAAAGCCGACTGGGCCGCCTTCCGGGGCCCCGCCCAGGAGCTGGACCTCCCCTCCGCTCCCAAGCAGTTCCTTCACTACTTTGAGGAGCCCGACCGTCCCCAGACCCGGCTGGACCGGAACCTGGAGCACGGCATGGCCGTCTCCATCGGCCGCCTGCGGCCCGACACCCAGTACGACTATAAGTTCGTCTGCCTCTCCCACAACACCCTCCGGGGTGCTGCCGGCGGCGCCGTGCTCCTGGCGGAGCTTCTGTGCGCCAAGGGCTACATGGACTAAGGCTATCCTGCACCCAAAAGACCGGACGCCCCAGGGGCGTCCGGTCTTTTTCGCCGGGTGGACAGGTTTTGCAAGGTTTTTCGCACATTTTCCGATTATCCTGCATAAAGTTATCCTGTACAATGGCGTCACAAGCAAACAAAGCGCCGCAAGGTATAGGAGGTACGACTTATGCGCTCTCCCCTTTTCACTGGCTCCGGTGTGGCCATCGTCACGCCCTTCACCGCCGACACCGTGGATCTGACGGCCCTGGGGCGGCTGCTGGACTTCCAGCTCTCTCACGGCACCGACGCCGTCATCGTCTGCGGCACCACCGGCGAGGCCGCCACCATGTCCTACCGGGAGCGGATGCGGACCATCGAATTCTGCGTGGAGCATGTGGACGGCCGGGTGCCGGTGATCGCGGGCAGCGGCTCCAACTCCACGGAGACCGCCCTGACCCTCTCCCGGGATGCCGAGCGGGCCGGGGCCGACGGACTGCTGGTGGTGACCCCGTACTACAACAAGGCTAGCCAGACGGGCCTCATCCGCCACTTCACCGCCGTGGCCGACGGCGTGGGCGTTCCCGTCATCCTCTACAACGTCCCCTCCCGCACCGGGGTATCTATCGCCCCGGAGACCTACGCGGCCCTTGCCAAGCACCCCAACATCAACGGCGTCAAAGAGGCCTCCGGCAACCTGGGGGCCATCCAGAAGACGGTGAAATTGTGCCCGGAGGACTTTTTCGTCTGGTCCGGCAACGACGACGAGACGGCTCCCATCTGCCTGCTGGGAGGCAAGGGCGTCATCTCCGTGGTGGCCAACATCCTCCCCGGCGAGATGCACCGCCTGACGCAGCTCTGCTTCCAAAACGACTTCGCCGCCGCCGGAAAGCTGCAGCTCCGGCTCAAGGACTTTTGCGACGCCATGTTCTGCGAGGTCAATCCCATCCCGGTGAAGACCGCGCTGAATCTTCTGGGGTGGAACGCGGGCCCCCTGCGGCTGCCGTTGTGCGAGCCCGGGGAGGAGAACCTCGCACGCATCCGCCGGACGCTGGTGCAGTATGGGCTTTTGGAAACCGACGAAGGATAAGCGGCAATGCAAAGGAACGCCGCCCGGGTGACCGGGCGGCGTTTCCATGCTGTGTTACGTTTTCACGCCCTCCCGGTACTGCTCCGAGGACAGGCGCACCTGAACTTCCTCTGCACCCACGGAGGTGATCTCCACCGCCAGCTTGTTGCGAAGATCCGCCCCCTGTCCGTCCTCGATGCGGAAGGCCCGGGTCAGGGTCTTGCCGGCGGGAACACGAACCTGGGAGAAGTTCTGGTCGTTGTCCCCCACGGTGTAGGGCCGCGCCACCCGCACCAGGATGTCCTCTTTCCCGGTGTTCTCGATGACCAGGGCGGCGTAGCGCAGCTGCGGAATGAAGGAGAAGGTATAGTCCACCTCATGGCCCTGGAAGGAAGCGCCGTCCACAAACCGGCCCAGATAGGAGGCCTTGTCCATCTCCGCCGGATCCACCTCCGTGAAGATGCCCTGGCTCACGCCGTACTCCGGCGCGGTGGGGGTCTCCATCAGCCGCTCCTTCCGGGCCTGGACCTCCTCATCCGTCAGCTCCGCGCCGGTGGTGATGGTGACGCTGCCCGTCTGGATCTCACTCTTCTGGTCCCCGATGGCGATGATCCGCTCCGTGCCGTCCTCACCCCGCATGGTGCGCTTCTCAAAGAATTCCTCCGCCGACCAGTAGACGGGGCTGCCATCCTCATCCGTCAGCACGGTCCCCGTTTCGTCCGCCGCCGCCATGGTGCCGAAGTCCACGCAGTTGAGATCCTCCCGGTACACCGCGCCGTAGGCGATATCCAGCACCTCCGCCGCCGTCTCCGCCTCCACATAGTAGTGCTTCTCGCCTTTTTCGTCGGTGTAGGTGAGCACGGTGGGCACCTGGGCCCCCTCCGCCGTGGTGCGGGTGGTGCCGGCAGGCAGCTGTTCCTTGCCCAAGAGGGCGATCCCCGCCTGGCCGTATGATACTTCCCCGCTGAGTGTCCCGCTCTGGGGCGGGTTGGTCTTGCCGGTCTCCCCCGCCAGGGAGGCTCCCACCAGGCCGATGAGCAGCAGCATCGTGGCCATACCGGCGGCAAAGGGAATGTAATTTCGTTTCATCATGTCCCGTTCCTTTCTTACCATGTGATCTCTTGGGCGATTGCAAGCACTTCCTTCTGGGAGAGGCCCGTGGTATGGAGGGTCAGAATATAGGGGCCGTCCGTCCACAGCAGCTCCATGATGGAACCGTCCGCGGACTGCGCCAGCATCCCCAGCCGGTCCCCTACCTCCGCCTCCCGGGCGGTGCAGGCGCCGGTGAACACGCCGTTATACTCCTGGTCGCACACCTGGCGCAGGGAAATGCTGCGGCCGTCCTCCGCCCGGTAGACGGTCTGCGCCGTCTCCCCCTCCTGAACCTGCCGGACCTGGGCAAAGCCATCCGGCACCGCCTCCAGCTCCGCCAGGGCAAAGGGCCGGGTACTCTCCTGCTCCATCCGCACGGCGTATTGCAGCACCCCGTCGGATTCCGACCAGTAGATCTGGCAGTCCGGCTGACTGCCGGCTCCCACGCTCAGCCCCACCGTCAGGGCCCCCAGCACTGCCGCCGCCAGCAGCAGTCCCCGCCAGGGCCTGCGCCGCCGCCTGTGCAGCAGACGGTCCATCTCCCCTTCAAAGGCCGCCGAGAAGGACACTTGGCACCCCTCCCGGTCCGGCAGAGTGTCCAGGAACCGCTCCGCCGCCTCCGGCGCCGCCGCGTAGAGCATCTCCTCCGTGATGATCATGGGCATCCGCCTCCTTTCTCCAGCATCTCCGCCAGCCGCGCCCTGGCCCGGTGGAGCACCTGGGCCACTGCCTCCGGCGTGGCGGAGAGGAACGCGGCGATCTCCCCATTGGAATAGCCGTTGTAGTATTTCAGCAGCAGCACCTCCCGGTACCGGGGCGGAAGGTTTGCCATGGCGTCCGCCAGGGTGCCGTCAGAGGGCAGGGGTTGGCTGTAGGAGAGCGGGACCTCGTCCAGATCCACCTGGGGATGGCGCTGACGGCGCCGCCACAGGTCAATGGCCTTGCGCTCCGCCACCGTCACCGCCAGGTTCCGCATCCGCTGGCCGGGGCCGTCGGGAAGGCGCTCCACCTGCTCCGCCAGCTTCACAAAGGACTGGTGCACCGCGTCCTCCGCGTCCTGGCGGTTTTTCAAAATGGCATAGGCCACATGATACATCAGCCCCCGGTAGGCAAGATGCATCTCCTGGAACCTGGCCCGGTCTCCGGGTTCCTCCATGGCCTGTAAATAGATCAGCACGCCCGCTTCCCTCCTGTCCCTCTGTTCTCATAGACGCTCCGGTACCGCCGGGTCTGACACCGGAAGCGAAATTTTTTCTTTTCCCGGCCCCGTCGAACAAGAGCGCCGCCTCCCCCGGATCTGCCCCGGTATGGAGGCGGCGCCGCCGCTGTCTTTGGAAACCCCCCGGCCGCCCTCAGCCCTGCCCCAGAGCCGCCTGGGCCGCCTGCACCCGCTCCAGCCAGGTGCCCGGCGTATCGTAGAGAGTGCCGGAGAAGTCGTCCCTCCGGAAGTCCGCCCCGGAGCCGCCGGAGGCGTATTCGCCTCCCTCCGTGGAGAGAAGGAGCGTACTTGCATCCAGATAGCCGTGGACCTCCTCCAAAAAGGCGGCGATGGCCTCCGGGTCAAAATCCAGAATTCCCGCGTCGATGTCGAACTCCACGCTGCCCTGCCGGAGGAGGGTCAGGACGCCGTTCTCCAGGGAAAGCAGCTCATAGGCATACGCGGCACTGCCCTGGTACACGGCGGGATCGTAGGTCAGCAGGCAATCCGCCCCGTCCACGGTGCAGGCAAAGAAGCTCCGCCAGCCCGCGTGGGGCAGGCCCGCCGTGGCCGACCACAGCGGGGTACCGTCCCCGTCATGGACCCACAGCTCGTACCAGGCGGAAGCCCCCACCGTCTCCGGATCCAGTACCGTCACTGCCTCCACCGTCTCCGGCGCGCCGTCGCGGTCGAAGTCGTAGCTGCCCGGCAGGATCTCCGTGGTCTGCTCCAGGACGGAGCCGGTGAGGGTGCCGTCCTCATCCGGCCGGAGAGAACAGCGGTAGGTATGCTGCGCTCCGGCGTCGCCGCCCTGCCCCACTGTCACCAGCAGCGTATCCATGTCCAGCCACCGGCCCCAGTCCTCCGGCAAAAAGGTGTACTCCGGGATGGGCGAGCCGTCCGGCAGCGTGAACTCCCAAGTGGTCCAATAGGCGGTGTTCACCACGCGGACCGTCCCCCACGTCCTTGCCCCGCAGGCGATGGCCACCAGGTTGTTCCCCGGGGACCACAGGGCGGACTGGCTGACGTACCCGGTGTCCTCCCAAACTACTTCCCCGGTTTCGGTATCCACAATCTGCAGCGCCTCCGGAATCCGGACACCGCTGATCCAGAGATCACTCTCTCCCACGGTCCGCACCTCAAACCGCCCGTTGGGAGATACGGTCTCCCCCTCCACCTGCGCCACGGGGGCAGTATCCAGTAAGGCCTCATATGCCGCCGCCTGCCGGGCCGCTTCCGCCGCCGCCTGCCGCGCGGAAATGCCGATGGCTCCCGCCGTCACCGCCAGCAGCATGATGGCCCCAATGATGCGCCCCTTGTCCATAAAAACACCGCCCCTGTACTGATATACGCTCAGTATAGGGACGGTTGATTTTTATGTCAACTACAATTCAGTTACAGGGTCATCCGTTCAGCCGGGCGAGCATCTCCTCCCGGATGCCGCCGATATATTCGTCGTAGGTGCCCATCTTGTCGATGAGCTTACCGTCCACGAACTCCATGATGCGGTTGGCCACCGTCTGAACGAACTCGTGGTCGTGGGAGGCGAAGAGCACCACGCCCTTGAAGTCGATGAGGCCGTTGTTGACGGCGGTGATGGACTCCAGGTCCAGGTGGTTGGTGGGCTGGTCCAGAATCAGCACGTTGGAGCCGAAGAGCATCATGCGGGAGAGCATGCACCGGACCTTCTCGCCGCCGGAGAGGACCTTCACAGGCTTGAACACGTCGTCCCCGGAGAAGAGCATCCGGCCCAGGAAGGAGCGCTTGAAGGACTCGGTATTTTCGTCGGCGGAGTCCCCGGTGTACTGGCCCAGCCAGTCCACCAGGTTCAAATCGCAGTCGTTGAAGAAGGCGGAGTTATCCAGGGGGAAATAGCTGGTGGTGATGGTAGTGCCCCACTTGAAGGTGCCCTCGTCGGGCTCCAGCTCCTCCATGAGGATCTTGAAGAGGGTGGTCTTGGCGATCTCGTCCTCCCCCACGAAGGCGATCTTGTCCCCCTTGTTCACCCGGAAGGAGACATTGTCCAGCACCTTGCGGCCGTCCACGGTCTTGGAGAGGCCCTCCACCGTGAGGATCTCCTTGCCGGGCTCCCGGTCCATGGTGAAGCCCACGAAGGGATAGCGCCGGGAGGAGGCGGGCATCTCCTCCACCGTCAGCTTATCCAGGAGTTTTCTCCGGGCGGTGGCCTGCTTGGACTTGGACTTGTTGGCGGAGAAGCGGGAGATGAAGTCCTGGAGCTCTTTGATCTTCTCCTCCTTCTTCTTGTTCTGGTCCTTGATCATCCGCTGCATCAGCTGGCTGGACTGGTACCAGAACTCGTAGTTGCCCACGTACATCTTGATCTGGCCGTAGTCCACGTCCACGATGCTGGTGCAGACGGTGTTGAGGAAGTGCCGGTCGTGGCTGACCACGATGATGAGGCTCTCGCAGTCCATGATGAAGTCCTCCAGCCACTCGATGGCCTGGATGTCCAGGTGGTTGGTGGGCTCGTCCAGGAGGATGATGTCCGGCTTTCCGAAGAGGGCCTGGGCCAGCAGCACCTTCACCTTCTCCTTGGCGGTGAGGGTGCTCATCTCGCTGTACAAAATGTCATTGGAGAGGCCAAGGCCCTGGATCAAGCGGGAGACGTCGCTCTCAGCCTCCCAGCCGCCCATCTCGGCGAATTCCGCCTCCAGCTCGCTGGCCCGGACGCCGTCGGCGTCGGAGAAGTCCTCCTTCTCGTACAGGGCGTCCTTCTCCTTCATGACGTCGTAGAGGTGCTGGTTGCCCAGGATGACGGTATCCAGCACGGTGTAGGCGTCGTACTGGAAGTGATCCTGCTTCAAAACGCTCATGCGGTCGTCCTTGGAAATCACCACCTCGCCGGTGGTGGGCTCCAGATCCCCGGAGAGGATGCGCAGAAAGGTGGTCTTGCCGGCGCCGTTGGCGCCGATGATGCCGTAGCAGTTGCCGGGGACGAACTTCAAATCCACGTGCTTGAAAAGCGTCTGGCCGGAGAAATTCAGGGAGACGTCGTTGACTGTGATCATAGCGGTTCCTTTCTTAAAAGCTTCGTTTTCACAAAACGCCAAGGCAGGCGCGGAGCGCATGCCCCGCGTCTGCCGTTTGTGTTATTCCTGCAGGAGGGCCTTGTGATAGACCTTCTTGCCCTTTTTGATGATGGCGCCCTCGCCGCAGCAGTCCTTGCAGGAGAACTTGGCCTCGATGTCCGCCACCTTCTGCCCGCAGACGGTGACGCCGCCCTGCTGCACCAGACGCCGGGCCTCGCCCCGGGAGGCACACAGTCCGCACTTGACGAGAAGGGTCAGGATGTCGATCTCGCCATCTTCGGTGAAGTCCGCCCGGCAGAGCATGGTGCAGGGCATGTGCTCGGAGTCGCCGCTGCCGCCGAAGAGGGCACGGGCGGCCTCCTGGGCCTTTTCGGCCTCCTCCTCGCCGTGGACCAGCTTGGTGAGCTCGTAGGCCAGGATCTCCTTGGCGGTGTTCAGCTGGCTGCCCTCCCAGCCGTCCATTTCATCGATCTGCTCCAGGGGCAGGAAGGTCAGCATCCGGATGCACTTCAAGACATCGGCGTCGCCCACGTTGCGCCAGTACTGGTAGAACTCAAAGGGAGAGGTCTTGTTGGGATCCAGCCACACGGCGCCGGAGGCGGTCTTGCCCATCTTCTTGCCCTCGGAGTTGAGCAGCAGCGTGATGGTCATGGCGTAGGCGTCCTTGCCCAGCTTCTTGCGGATGAGCTCCGTGCCGCCCAGCATGTTGGACCACTGGTCGTCACCGCCGAACTGCATGTTGCAGCCCACGGTCTGGAACATGTGGTAGAAGTCGTAGGACTGCATGATCATGTAGTTGAACTCCAGGAAGCTCAGGCCCCGCTCCATGCGCTGCTTGTAGCACTCCGCCCGCAGCATGTTGTTGACGGAGAAACAGGCGCCCACCTCCCGCAAAAGGTCCACGTAGTTAAGCTTTAAGAGCCAGTCGGCGTTGTTGAGCATCATGGCCTTGCCCTCGCCGAAGTCGATGAACTTCTCCATCTGCTTTTTGAAGCAGTCGCAGTTGTGCTGGATGGTCTCCGGGGTCATCATGGAGCGCATGTCCGTGCGGCCGGAGGGGTCGCCGATATAGCCGGTGCCGCCGCCGATGAGGGCGATGGGCCGGTTGCCGGCCATCTGCAGCCGCTTCATCAGGCACAGCGCCATGAAGTGGCCCACGTGCAGGGAATCGGCGGTGGGGTCAAAGCCGATGTAGAACACGGCCTTGCCGTTGTTCACCAGGTTGCGGATCTCCTCCTCGTCCGTCACCTGGGCAATGAGGCCCCGGGCCTTGAGTTCTTCGTAACAGGTCATGATCGTTTCCTCCGTATCTCAAATGGTTTTTGCATGTTCTAGTTTGGACGCTGCCTGGATTTTCAAAACATTGTAGGCGGCCACTGCTCCGATGACCACCGCCGCTCCCACCAGGGCCAGGGGTCCCACGCGCTCTCCGTAGAACACCGCCACCAGGATGGGGTTGAGCACCGGCTCGATGCCGGAGATGAGGCTGGCGGTGACCGGCGGCGTGGTCTTGAGGCCGATGCAGAGGGCCACGTAGGCAAGGCCCACCTGGAAGGCACCCAAAATCACCAGGGAGGTGATGGCCGTGGGAGTAAAGACCGTCTCCTGCAGCAAAAAGGGCAGCCCCGTCACCGCCGATAAAAGGTCTCCCCAGAACACCGAGGAAATGGGGTCCGTATCCGGCAGGTCATTCAGGAGAAACACCCCCGCGTAGCTGACGCCGGAGAGCAGAGCCAGCACATTTCCGGCTCCCCCTCCCATCTGGATGCTGTCCAGGAAGAAGAACGCCACCCCGCCGAAGACCGCCGCGCAGGCCATGAGGTCCAGCCGCTGGGGCTTCCTGCGGAAAAACAGGGCGGAGAAGAGCATCACGAAGATGGGGGCCGTGTACTGCAGGACAATGACGTTGGCGGCGGTGGTGAGCTTGTTGGCCACGGCGTAGAGGGCGTTGGTGCCGAACACCGCCAGGGCCCCCAGGGCGATCCAGCGGTTGAAGCGCAGGGGGTGATGGGAGAGCAGCAGATAGATCCCGATGACCACCATGGCAATGGCGGTGCGGCCGCCGTTGATGGCCATGCCGTTCCAGGGGATCACCTTGATGCAAAGGCCGCCGATGCTGTAAAGCACCGCCGCCGCAAATACCAGGGCCGTGCCCCGTCTTGTTTCCCGCAACGCACTCTCCTCCTCCGGACGAAACCCGCCGCATTTTTTACAGCAAAAACGCCCCCGTCCCATCCGGGACAGAGGGCGAACGAACTTCGCGGTACCACCTCTGGTTCGCCGGTTTCTCGCGAAACCCGGCCTCATGCCGTGCCATCACACGGCGGCGCGGTAACGGGCGCTCCCGGAGCACGCCTACTGGGCCCGTGGGCTGTTGGGGTGCCAGCTCCAAGGTGTATTCGCCGCCGTCCGCTCTCCCCTTTTCACCGTCCAGGGGTTCTCTTTGCAGCCTCGTGGCGGGTACTGCTCCTCTTCCTCGCTGTATACGGGTGGGATTATAGCCGATAAACGGTCGATTGTCAAGAGGGCTGCCAAAAGGTCCCTGTTCAAGCGAAGGGCTGATGAACAAAGGTCTGTCCTGCCACAGGGGCAAAAACAGAACCTGTGAGAAAATTTTCCGTCTATGTCAGTAAAGGCACATGGGAAAAGGAGGCTGAACGAGATGAACAAACTGATGGCGCTGATCGCCGCCCTGACCTGTATCTTAGGGCTGACAGGCTGTCAAAAGACGGTGGACGCTTCCACTGTGTACGAATTTCCAGAACCAACCATCCAGATCAGCGGCTCTTTCTGCTCCCAGGGGATCCAGCGGACCTTTGTCATCGGACCGGAAGAATATGATCCTGACTGCGTATGTACCGCCCCTGTGATGGAATGGTTCCATGGGTTGGAAGTGCGGGCATGCCAGGAACCCGAGGCTGTGGAGGGGGACGCGTGTTACGAGTTCTCCCCGGACGGACGGCCGGGATTTACTTACGTGGACAGAGGGAGCGAGGCCTTTCTGATCGTAGATGACACGTGGTACCAGGTGACAAATCCATCTGCTCCTCCGCTGGAGTGGAAAGAAGATGGCAAAACCGAAGAAACCGCAAGCCAGGTGCGGTTCGGAGACAACTGGATCAACGAGGCAAATCTCTCCCAAGAGACCTTGGAATGGCTGGACTGGTACAACAGCTTACCCGAAGAAGAACAGTTGGCCGTGAGCGCAATTCCGGCGGATCTGTTGGAGGAAAGCGGAATTTCCGGTACGGAAGATGCGGCAGCAGCAACGGATTAACGGCTTATCATCAAAAGACACAGCCTCATTTTCGTTTGGCGGCGCCCGAAAAAAGCGCTTCGACAAAACCTAGCCTCCGCACCTGTCAGTGCGGCAGGCTGGGGATTTTTCCGCAGGAATGCATTCTGCCGCGCCTAGCGAAGCGGAAGGCGCGGAGGCGGTGCGAATGCCCTGCGTCCACGTCCCCCTTTTCGGACGTACTTTCAGATGCGGGGGCTGGCTTCCCATTCTCCTGCGGCCACTGGCGCACTTGGCATTGACTTCCGGCATTGGACAGGCCGGTTCCGAGGGAAACCAACAGCCGGACGGTGAAAACCGTCCGGCTGCCCAATGTTTTCTCTTTTGGACCGGCCGCGGCCCGTGTTCTCTTTTCAAAAAGAGAACATGGGGGGCGGAATTGTTCACGCCCCCGCCCGGGCTCCCAGAGCCCGGCCCAGCCAGACCCCCATAAGGCACAGCCCCAGGCTCAAGGCAATGTAGGCACACCCGGCAGCGGTGCGGCCCTCCTCCAGCAGGCCCAGGGCCTCCAGGGAAAAGGTGGAGAAGGTGGTAAATCCCCCGCACACGCCGGTTTTCCAGAAAAGGGTGGCATTACGGCTCCTGCCCACCCCCACGATGAAGCCGATGAGCAGCGCCCCGGCAAAGTTGGTCAGGAGCGTCAGCACCGGGAAAGACCCGGTATAGGGCAGCAAACTCACGGCGTACCGTCCGGCGGCGCCCAGGGCGCCCCCTGCCGCCACAAAGAAAAATCCACTCATGCCTGGGCCTCCAGGTTCCTGCGGTAGCGCTCCGCCGCGTCCAGCAGCTCCCCGGCGCTCTGGAGCAGGGCCTGCGTCACATTGGCGCCGCCGGTGATCCGGGCCAGTTCCGCCTTCCGGGCCTCCCGGTCCAGCAGCACCACGCGGGTATAGGTACGGCCGTCCCGCTCCCCCTTCTCCACGGAGAAGTGGGTGTCCGCCATGGCCGCCAGCTGTGGAAGGTGGGTCACACACAGCACCTGCTTATGGCGGCTCACCTGGGCCAGCTTTTCCGCCACCTTCTGGGCCGCCCGGCCGGAGACGCCGGTGTCCACCTCGTCAAAGACCAGCGTGCCCACGGATTCCTGCTCTGCCAGAACGTTCTTGAGGGCCAGCATGATCCGGGCCAGCTCGCCGCCCGAGGCGATGCGGGCGATGGGGCGCAGGTCCTCCCCGGCGTTGGCGGACATCAGAAAGCGGATGGCGTCGCACCCGTCGGGGGACGGGTCTTTTGCGGCAAAGTCGATGGCAAAGCGCACCCGGGCCATGTCCAGCTCCCGCAGCTCCCGCTGGATGCGCTCCTCCAGCACCCGGGCTGCCGCCTGCCGCACCTTCGTCAGCTCTGCCCCCGCCGCGTCCACGGCGGCGCGGGCGGCTTTCATCTGCCCTTCCAGGCGGATGAGGGTGTCGTCCGCCGTCTCCATGGCGTCCAGCTCCGCGCGGCACTTGTCCAGGTAGGCAAGCATATCCTCCACCGTGGCGCCGTACTTCTTTTTCAGCCGGTACAGCTGGTCAGCCCGGGCCTCCACGTCATCCAGCTCCCCGGGAGAGAAGTCAAATTCCTCCCGCTTGTCCCGGACACTTTCGGCAAGGTCATATACTTCACAGCGGGCCGCTTTCAATCGCTCATAAAGATTCCCCAGATCCTCGCTCAGGGTACGCACGCCGTAGAGGGCCTCCTCGGCGTCCCGCAGGGCGGATACCGCGCCGCCTCCCTCGTCGCCGCCGCTTAAGGCACAGTCGGCCCCCGCCAGGGCGGCAAGGTACTTCTCCCCGTTGCGCAGGAGGCTCCGCCGCTCCAGGAGGGTCTCCTCCTCCCCGGGTACCAGCTGCGCCCGCTCCAGCTCGTCGATCTGGAAGCGCAGGGAGTCCATACGCCTGGCCTTCTCCGCCTCGTCCATCCGCAACGCTTCCATCTGCCGGCGCAGGGCCTCCATGGCGTCGTAGGCGGCGCGGTAGGCGGAAAGGGGCCCCTCCGTCCGGCCGAAGCGGTCCAGGTACTCCCCGTGACGCTCCTCGTCCAGCAGCTGCGTGCCGTCGTGCTGGCCGTGGATGTTCAAAAGCTCCGACCCGATGGCGCGCAGCTGGGCCACGCTCACCGGGCGGCCGTTGATGCGGCAGACGTTGCGCCCGTCGGCACTGATGTCCCGCTGCAAAAGGAGGCTCCCCTCCTCGTCCGGGGCGATGCCGTTTTCCTGAAGACCCGGCAGGTCCGCCGGAACGCCGGAAAACTGCGCGCTGACAAAGGCCCGGGCGGCCCCGGTGCGGATCAGGTCCCGGGAGGTGCGCCCTCCCAGCACGGCCCCCATGGCGTCGATGACGATGGACTTGCCCGCGCCGGTCTCGCCGGTGAGGGCGTTGAAGCCGGGGGCGAACTGAATGTCCGCCTCCTGGATCACCGCGATATTCTCAATGTGCAGCAGCTCCAGCATGGGCTCCCTCCCCGGGGCAGCGGCCCCTTGCGCGATTGTACATCCGATCTTCCCCGCCGGCCTTTACATCATCTCATGGATCTCCCGGCAAAAGCTCAGGGCGGACTCCGTGTCCTTCATCACCAAAAAGGCCGTATCATCTCCCGCCAGGGAGCCCACCATATAGCTCACGCCCATCTCGTCCAGGGCGGCGCAGGCGGCGCTGGCCAGGCCCGGCATGGTCTTGACCACCACGATGTTCTGGGCGCTTTCGATGCTGGTAACGCTCTCCCGGAAGATGGTGCGCAGCCGCTCGGCAAAGTTCAGCTTGGCCCGGTTGCCGGAGACGGCGTACTTGTACACCCCCTGGCCCACCGGCTCCTTGATGAGGTGCATCTGCTTGATGTCCCGGGAGATGGTGGCCTGGGTGGAGGTGATGCCCCGCTCCTGCAGGCGCTGGAGCAGCTGCTCCTGGGTCTCGATATTTTCCTGGGAAATGATCTCCAGGATCATGTTTTGGCGGTCATTTTTCATCGTCAAATCCTCCCGGCAGCATTTTTTGGGCAAAAATTTCGCAGAAACTCCGTTCCGTCAGCCGCACCAGGCGCACCGTGTGCTTGGAACGGCGGACCTGGATCCGGTCGTCGGCTTTCAGGGAAAAGGCGCGGCTCTCGTCCACGCACAGGTACACCGGCTTGCGGCCGTTGCGCTCCAGCTCGATGGTCAGAACGTGCTCCGGCGAGAGCACGTAGGACGAAAAGCGCATGTTGTGGGTGCAGATGGGACACACCACCATGGTCTGGGCCACCGGCTCCACCACCGGCCCTCCGGCAGAGAGGGAGTAGGCGGTGGATCCCGTGGGGGTGGCGATGATGACGCCGTCCCCGGCGATGTCCGCCAGGTGCCGCCCGTCGGAGGAGACCTTCAGGTGGATCACGTGGGAGATGGGACCCTCCCGGATCACCGCGTCGTTGAGGCCCAGATTCTGATAGATCTGGCGGCCTTCCCGCTGGACGGTGACGTCCAGCATCATCCGCTCCTCCGTCTCAAAGTCCCAGTCCCGGAGCTTTTTCAGAAGATCCAGCTCCCCGGCCTCCAGCTCCGCGATGAATCCCAGGCCCCCCATGTTGATGCCCAGCACCGGGGTCTTGTTGAGGGCCGCCAGTTTGGCAAGGTGCAAAATGGTGCCGTCCCCGCCGAAGGTGATGAGCAGATCCGCGCTGCGCAGCTCCGCCGTCAGGGGCCGCACGTCGTAGTCGGCGAAGGCCCCCTCCTTCTGGTCCTTGAAGGGGGAGCACACCACCGTCCGAAAGCCCATGGACCGCAGCAGTCCCTCGGCCCGGTGGGTGGCCTCCATGCCCCGGTCCCGGTTGGGATTGGGACAGAGAATGATTTTCCTGGGATTCATTGGCCGTGCTCCTCTCCGTGTTCCTTGAGCTCCTGGTGGGACGCTGCCACCAGCTCCTTGAGATCCGGGATGCTCTCCTGGGCTTCGCCCGCCTGGAGGTATCCCAGATACTCGATGTTGCCCTCAGGTCCCCGGATGGGAGAGAACGTCAGGCCAAGAACTGTAAAGTCAGATTCCTTTGCATGTTCCAGGAAGTGCTCCAGCACCTCCAGATGGACGGCGGGATCCCGGACCACGCCCTTTTTGCCCACCTTCTCTTTGCCCGCCTCGAACTGGGGCTTCACCAGGCACACCACGTGTCCCTCCGGCTTCAAAAGCCCCCGGAGGGCCGGCAGGATCAGCTTCAACGAGATGAAGCTCACGTCCACCGAGGCGAAGTCCAGCTCATCGGGCACCTGCTCATGGGTGAGGTAGCGGGCATTGGTGCGCTCCAGGCACACCACCCGTGGGTCGGAACGGAGCTTCCAGGCAAGCTGCCCGTAGCCCACGTCCACGGCGTAGACCTTCTGGGCCCCGTTTTGCAGCATGCAGTCGGTAAAGCCTCCGGTGGAGGCGCCGATGTCGCCGCAGACAGCGCCGGTGAGGGTGATGGGAAACTGGCGCATGGCCTTTTCCAGCTTCAGCCCTCCCCGGCTCACATAGGGCAGCACATTGCCCCGGATCTCGATCTGGGCGTCCTCCGCCACCGGGGATCCGGGCTTGTCCACCCGCTGGCCCCCTACGAACACCAGTCCGCTCATAATGGTGGCCTGGGCCTTTTGGCGGCTCTCCTGGAGCCCCCGCTCCACCAGCACCACATCCAGTCGTTTTTTTGCGCTCATGGTTCCCTCCGCGCGCCCTGGGGCGCTCTCTCTTCTCATTTGCGCTCCTCCCGGCCAAGGCCGCGAAGCACCGCCTTTGCGATGCCCGCCCCGTCCAGTCCGAAGCGCTGCTCCAGCTGTGCCACGCTCCCCTCCGGGGCGTAGGTCTTGCCGAGATTCTGCAAAATCAGTTTCTCCGGGGCCCTGCCGGCCTCCGCCAAAATGGCGGCCACCCGCTGGCCCACGCACCCGGCGCCGAAGGAATCCTCCGCCACCGCCAGGACTTTCGTCTCGTCCAGAAGGCCGCCCAGGGCCTCCATATCCAGGGGGGAGATGCAGTTCAATTTCACCACACCCGCGTGTACCCCCTGCTTTTCCAGAAGCTCCGCGGCCTCCAGGGCGTTGTTCACCAGCACGCCGTAGGCCAAAATGGTGACGTCCGCCCCGGTCCGCAGGGCCACGGCCGCCTGATCCGCGTGGTCAGCCCGGTAGGCCCCCTCCCCGCCCCGGGGATAGCGGACGGCCACAGGGCCCTCGATCTCGAAAAGCGCCTGGCGGAGCATATGCCGCAGCTCCGCGAAGCTGGCGGGACAGAGCACCGTGAAGCCCGGGATCTCCGAGAGGAACAGCGCGTCGAAGCAGCCGTGATGGGTCTCGCCGTCGGCGCCCACCAATCCCGCCCGGTCCACCCCCAGCACTACATGGAGGTGCATCAGCGACACGTCGTGGATCAGCTGGTCGTACCCCCGCTGCAAGAAGGTGGAGTACACGGCGAACACCGGGATCATCCCCTGGGCCGCCAGGCCCGCCGCCATGGACACCCCGTGTCCCTCGGCGATGGCCACGTCGAAAAACCGCTCCGGATGGGCCTTGGCAAAGGTATTGAGCCCCGTGCCGTCCGCCATGGCGGCGGTGATGGCGCACACCCGGGAATCCTCCCCGGCGCAGTCCGTCAGGGTCTTGCCGAAGACGGAGGAGAAGCTCTCTCCCCCGGGTTTTTTCAAAAGGCCCGTCTCGGGGTCGAAGGGGGCCACGCCGTGGAACTTGCCGGGATTGCGCTCGGCGTAGGCGTAGCCCTTGCCCTTGACGCTCTTCACATGGACCACCACGGGCCCCCGCAGCTCCCGGGCCCACTGGAGCACATTCACCAGGCGGTCCAGGTCGTGGCCGTCGATAGGTCCCAGGTAGGTAAAGCCCATGTCCTCGAAGAGGGTGCTGCCGGGGAAGATGGTCTTTTTCAGGGTGGATTTCACCCGGTGGTTGAAGCGGTAGATGGGATGCTCCGTGGGCTGGGCCCCGAAGAGCCCCCGGTACCACTTTTTAAAGTGGTAATAGGCGGGCTTGGAGCGGAGCCTCGCCAGATGGGTGGGCATGGCCCCCACATTGGGGTTGATGGACATGCCGTTGTCGTTGAGGATGACGATGAGAGGCTCCCCCGAGGCCCCGGCGTTGTTGAGGCCCTCGTAGGCAAGGCCGCCCGTCAGGGCACCGTCCCCGATGAGGGCCAGGACGCTGTAATCCGCGTGCTGTAAGGTTCTTGCCCTTGCCATGCCCAGCGCCACAGATACGGAGTTGGAGGCGTGTCCGGCGATGAAGGCGTCGTGGACGCTCTCATGGGGCTTGGGGAAGCCGGAGAGGCCGTCCAGCTGGCGCAGGGTATCGAAGAGGGCCTGCCGCCCGGTGAGGGCCTTGTGGACATAGCACTGGTGGCCCACGTCGAACACCAGCCGGTCCCGGGAGGTGTCGAACACCCGGTGGATGGCCACCGTCAGCTCCACGGCTCCCAGGTTGGAGGCCAGGTGCCCGCCGGTCTGGGAGACATGGTCCACCAAAAACTGCCGCAGCTCCGCGCACAGGGCCGGAAGCTCCTTCCGGTCCAGGCGCCGGACATCCTCCGGCGTGTGAATGTTCTCAAGTATCATGAAGCACTCCTCTCAGCGGTGAAACAGATGGAGGAACCGGCCCACCCAGTACACCACCTGGGTGGAGCTGCGGATGGCCACGGTCTTGCCCAGGGCCTTGCCGCCGATGGTGAGGCCGGAAATGAGGGCGGTGACGCCCACGCTCATCAGCACGGACTCCACGCCGAAGGCCGCCTGGAGCCGCACCACGATGACGGCGGCGGTGGTGCCGCTGACGATGCCGCAGATATCCCCCACCACGTCGTTGCAGACGCTGGAGACCCGTCCGGCGTTGCGCAGGAGCATCAGCGCCTCCGCCGCCCCCTTCTCCTTGTGGGAGGCCATGGAGTGGAAAGGCTTGGGGTCTGCGGCGGTGACCGCCACGCCGATGATGTCGAACAAAATGCCAAGGCCGATGAACACCGCCAGCACGGAAAGCGCCGCGGCGATGCCCGCCCCGGAGAGGGTGGTCTCAGACGCCATGGACAGCGCGGCGGAGAGGACAATGGCCAGCACGAACACCTCAGCCGCCCAGCGGTACTGGGAGCTGCGGCCCGGCTGTTTCCGGCCGCCGGCGCGCCCTTTGGAAGACAATGAAAAAACCTCCTGTCAGGAAGGATCACATACAAACTCGCTAAGCAGGCGGCGGCGGAAAAGGTAAATCTTACGGCTTAGGTACGGGTTGGCTTTCCCAGCGGCGCACCTCCCGTTGCCGGTGGAGGCGGTTCCCCTTTCAGAGCCGCTGCACAGCGTTGCCGGTCCATGCTACCCGATTGCCACTTAGTCCGCACTGCAATCCCTTTTCCGTCCCGTCAGGACAGCCTAGGTGTTTTCCACCCCAGTCCATCCGTCCCTTTAGCCTCTTTTGCAGAACGGGTTTCAGCAGGCGATCACGGCGGCATCCTGGCCGGGATGCCCGCCGCGTGGTTCCTCCATCCACCCGCCCCACGCAAGGCAGGCTACATCTGCACACAGCGTTACGGCCCCGCAGGGCCGATGCACCGCATTACAGGTTCATAGTCTGCTTCGTACACAGGCCGGAAATACCACGATGGGAGTACGTCTGTGCACAAGAGCAGGTCTCCACGGAAACAGGGTCGGGATAACCATGCCATTGGAAAGCGCCCTGAGTCCGCAAGCGCGAAGAAAAAAACACGCTTCCCCCCAGCACCCACCCGAAACTGGGCGTATCAAGCAGGCACCAGAGGTTTCACCGGTATGCCCTTCAGAGGATTTTTAGGCCCTCCTTAGGGGACGGCGGATCTGACTAGAATACTGCGCCGCCGCTTAGCGGTCTCTAGTATAGCATCTTTTTAATAAATATACAACATATTCCGTATATGCAAAAATGAATTTTTTATGTCCCGTAGCAAATTGTCCCGAAAACAGCGGAAAACAGCGCCGGGAGCCTGTCCCAGCGCCGTTTTTTATGCGTTTTTTATTTGTTCCGCTCCGCCAGGGAATCCGCCAGGGCGGTGAGGAAGCCCGCTTTGTCAAAGGGGGCCACCGCCTCCTTGGCCTGGCGGGTGTAGTCCAGCACCGCCTGCTGGCAGCCATCGATGCCCAGCAGGTTCACAAAGGTCACCTTTCCCTCCTGGGCGTCGGAGCCGATGGGCTTGCCGAACTCCCCGGCGTTGCCCACCACGTCCAGCATGTCGTCCCGGATCTGGAAGGCCATGCCCAGGCCCGCGGCGTACCGGGCGGCGGCGTCCATCAGGGCGCCGGATCCGCCGGCGGCGGCCACGCCCATGCGGCAGGCACCGTCGATCATGGCCCCGGTCTTCAGCCGGTGCACCAGCGTCAGCTCCTCCCGGCTCCCGGGGGCGTGGAGGGTGTCCAGCACCTGCCCGGCCACCATGCCCTGGGCACCGGCGGATTCCGCCAGGATCAGGGCGCACGCCGCACGGCGCTCCGCCGGGAGATTGGTGGCCGTGAGGATCAGCCGGAAGGCCTCCGGCTGCAGGGCGTCTCCCGCCAGCACCGCCAACGTCTCCCCGTAGACCTTGTGGTTGGTGGGCTTGCCCCGGCGCAGGTCGTCGTCGTCCATGCAGGGCAGGTCGTCGTGGATCAGGGAGTAGGTGTGCACCAGCTCCAGGGCGCAGGCGGGGCTCAGGGCGTTCCGCCAGTTCTCCATCCCGGAAAGGCGGGCAAATTCCAGCGTCAGCACCGGCCGGATGCGCTTGCCCCCCGCCAGCAAGCTGTAGCGCATGGACTCGTACAGGTCTTCCCAGGGGGTCTTGTCCGTGAAGAGGCCCTGCAGATACCCCTCTACCGCCTGGCGGTAGGTGTCGTAACGGCTCTTGAAAGACTCCATCCCTCAGCCCTCCTGATCCGCGAAGGGCTGCTCCACGGGAGCGCCGTCGGCGCCCTTCATCAGCTTTACCACCGTCTGCTCCGCCGTCTCCAGCTGACCGGCGCAGTCGGCGATGAGCTTGGTACCCTCCTCAAAGAGGGCCAGGGAGTCCGCCAGAGGGGCGTCTCCCTTCTCCAGTGCCGCCACGATCTCCTCCAGGCGGGCGATCTTCTCCTCAAACGTTGCCTTCTTGGCGCTCATTTCCCGTACCTCTCTTTCGTATCATATGCGTCCTCCACACGGCACTCCAGGGCGCCTTCTCCCAGCGTCACGGTGACGGCGTCTCCCGCCGACACGTCCCGCCAGCTCTTGAGGATCTGTCCCTGGGTATTCTGGGCCATGGCGTAGCCCCGGCCCAGGACTTTCAGGGGGCTCATGGCGTCCAACGACGCCGCCAGGGCGGCAAAGCGCTCCTTCTTCCGGGAGAGCAAGGTCCCGGACACGTCGCCCAGCCGCTGCTGGACGTGGGTGAGCTCCATGCGCTTATCCTGCAGATAGGCCATGGGGTCCGTCATCACCCGCTTGGCCTTCAGGGTATCCAGCCGGGCGCGCAGATCCTCCAGCCGGGCGGTCTCCTTCCGGGCCATCTGGCCCTCCGCCCCCCGGAGCCAGCGCAGCAGCTCCGCGGAGTCCGGCACCGCGATCTCTGCGGCGTTGGAGGGCGTGGAGGCCCGGGCGTCCGCCACAAAGTCCGCGATGGTGACGTCCGGCTCGTGGCCCACGGCGGAGATCACCGGCAGCTCCGAGTCATAGATGGCCCGGGCCACCCGCTCGTCGTTGAAGGCCCACAGATCCTCCATGGATCCGCCGCCCCGTCCGGTGATGATGACGTCCCCTACCCGCCACTTGTTGGCGTACCGGATGGCTCCGGCGATCTCCGGCGGCGCCTCCGCCCCCTGGACCCGGACACCCAGCAGCACCACCTTGGCGATGGGAAAACGGCGGCGGAGAATGCGGATCATGTCGTGGACGGCGGCCCCCGCCGGGGAGGTGACGATGGCGATGGTCTGGGGATACCGGGGCAGGGGCTTTTTGTGAGCGGGGTCAAAGAGGCCCTCGGCGTAGAGCCGGGCCTTGAGCTGCTCGAAGGCCACCGCCAGGTCTCCCACGCCCTCCGGCGTCAGGGAGTCGCAGTAGAGCTGGTAGGCCCCGTCCCGGGGAAAGACGGTGATGCGGCCGGAGGCGATGACCTTCATGCCGTTTTCCGGCCGGAACCGCAGCCGGGAGGCCTGCCCCCGGAACATGACGCACCGCAGCGCCCCGTCGGCGTCCTTGAGGGTAAAGTAGTGGTGGCCGGAGGGATAGATCTTGTAGTTGGAGAGCTCCCCCCGCACCAGGATCCCCTGGAGCATGGGCTCCCCGTCCAGCATGTGCTTGATGAGCTGGTTGACCTCCGCCACGCCGAAAATATGCTGTTCCATATAGTCTCCTTTTCTCCGGGACGAGCCCGGGGGACAGAAAAAACGGCAGACCGGCCGGCGGCACTCACCCGCCGCGTCCGCTCTGCCGTGCGTGTTACTGGGATACCTCCTGGCGCAGGAAGCTGCCCAGGATGCCGTTGATGAACTTCACCGTCTCCGGCGTCTCGTACTTCTTGGCGATCTCCACCGCCTCGTTGATGGACGCGGCGGCGGGGATGTCCGGCATATAGAGAATCTCGTACATGGCCACCCGCATGATGGCGGAGGCCACCAGAGGGATCCGCGCGAAGTTCCAGCCCTTGGCGTACCGGGCAATGTAGCCGTCCAGCTCGGCGCCGTGCTCGGCCACGCCCTTCACCAGGCGGCGGATATACTCCGCCTGTTTGGCGTTGGGGGGCTCCTGATACAGGGGCTCCTCCTCCGCCAGGGCGGCGAAGGCTTCCGGCGTCAGCCGGCGGCTGAGCAGCTCCTCCACAGGCAGGTCGCTGAAGCTCAGCTCATAGGAAAGGTGGATGGCGATCTCCCGCGCGGTATTCCGAATCATAAATCTTTACGTCCTCTTCTCTTTCTCTCTTGAATCTTACTCCAGCGTCACGCCGCCCACATGGACGTTCACCGCGCCCACGGAGCAGCCGGTCATGGCCTCCACGGCGGAGATGACAGCCTTCTGGGCGTTCTCGGCCACCTCGGGGATGGGGGTGCCGAACTTCACCGTCAGGTACACGTCCAGCACCAGGGCGGTGCCGGTCATATCGATCTTGACACCCTTGGTGCCCTTCTGCGCGTTCTTCTTGGTGACCAGGTCCGTGACGCTGCCGCCCAGATTGGTCATCATGCCGGAGACGCCCTCCACATCCCGGACGGCCCCCACCGCGATGGCGGCGATGACCTCCTCAGAGATGTTGATGCTGCCGTTCTCCTCCGGCAGCGTCATATATTCCTTGCTCTCGCCCATGGCTCGACACTCCTTATCCGATATCCTTGGTATGAGGATTTCTTACATAAAGTCGCGGCGCGCCTGCGGCGTGATCCGGGCGCATGGCCGCTTTGCGCTATTTTACCATGCTCCGGTGAAAAATACAACAGCTAATTTGCCGGGACGATCTTGATGCCGGAGGCGTCGTAGCCCGTCTCCGTGATGGCGATGTCCGTGATCTTGGCCACGTCCTCCGCCGTCAGGTCCGACCCGTCATCCTTGGACACCACGATGCTGATGCTCTCCTCCCCCATGAAGGCCACGCAGTCGGCGTAGCCCTTGGCGGTGACCAGGTTTTCGATCTGTGCCTCCGCCAGGGTGTAGGAGGCCAGGGTCTGGATGCCCAGGGACGCCTCATCCGCCACGCTCTGATCCGCTCCCTCCTGGGCCGCCGCCTCCTGCAGCAGGGAGATGGCGCTGTCCCGGGCCTGCTGGCGGGTGAGCCGCGCGGAGGCAAAGTAGTCGTCCCCGCCGTACACGTCCGCCTCCTCCAGGGTCTCCTGGGCCTCGTCCGTCTCCTGGCCGGACACCAGCGTGGCCTCCCCCAGGATCTTGGTTCCGGTCTCCTCCACCGCCTGCTCCCCGGAATACTTCCAGTTGAGGGCCACCGCCGCGCACACCAGCACCGCCATGGTGGCCACCACTGCATTGCGTCTCCATCTTGTCGCCATACCCGTTTTCCTCCTCCAGATAATCACTGCCATTTTGCCACGGACACGCGGTCTGCGGGAAGTCCCGTCAGCGCCGTCACCGCCTCCGTCACCGCCAGGCGCACCGACGCCTGATCGCCCCCCTGGCACACCACCAGGGCCCCCCGGTACGTGGGATACCGGGTGGTGGTCACCACCGGCGTCTGCCCGCCGTCCTGGGCCATCACCGCCTCCCAGCTGCGTGAGAAATCCTCCGGCGCGGAGGCAGAGCCGCTGTATGAGGTTTCCGTGTTCCCCGCCAGCTGCCGCTCCCCGTCCGTCTCCACCGTCAGCAGAAGCCGAACCTCCCCCACGCCGCTGATGTGGGAGAGGATCTCCTCCATCTCCTCCTGCAGCGCCTCCGGGTCCCCCAGGGCCGCCACCGCCGTACTCTGCGCCGTGGAGGTCTCCTTCGTCCCACCACTCGGCCATAGCAGCGCCACGACGCCCGCCAAGATCACCAAAACCGCCCATTTGTACCGTTCCCATATCCTTTGCACTCCTTCAGTTTTCCTGTTCATTCCAAACCTGCCTCTCCGGGGGGATGTTCAGCTCATGGGTGATGTAGTCCGCCAGCTCTTTGGAATAGGGCCCCTCCAGCTCTACGCGCTCGGGCACCGGAAGCCCCGCCTCCCCCGTCCGGGTCTCCACGTTGGCCTTGACCTCCAGCCCCAGGGCGGCCCCTTTGTCCCATATATATGACGCTGTCCGCTCCGCTATGAGTGCTGCCAGGGCGTCTTCTCCCTGCCGGGAGAGGGATGCCTGCTGATCTTCAATGGCCGCCGTCCACTTCTCCGTCTCCAGCGTCAGATCCGGCAATCCTCCCGCCAGCACCGGCCGCACCAGCGCCAGCAGCAGCACCAGCCCTCCCGTAAATCCTGCCACCCGCCGCATGGTCCCCTCCGGCACCAAGGACTCCGCCATGGCAATGAGCAGCGTCACCGCCACGATGGAAGAAAGCCATGTCCGCAGCGATTCCATCATGGCACCACCGCCCCCACGGAGGAGAGCACCGCCACCAGCAGCAGCAGCGCGCAGGCACCGGTCATCCCCAGCACCAGCCCGAAGGCGCCTCCCAATCCGCCGATGAGGCGGCACAGCTCCGGCGGCCCCATGGTGCAGGAGAGGAACGCCGTGAGCTTGTAGAGGAGGTACTGCACCCCCAACTGCAAGAAGGGATAGGCGCAGGCCGCCAGAATGGCCAGCGTCCCGGCAAGGCCGATGGTGTTTTTCAGTACCCCCGCCCCGGCCAGCACCGTCTCCGCCGCCTCGGAGATGATGCCTCCCACCACCGGCACCACGCCGGAGATGGCGGCCTTGGTCATCTTCACCGTCACGGCGTCGGCGGCGCCGGAAATCACCTTGGCCACTGAGAGGTAGGAGGTGAAGGCCAGAAGCGCCGTGGTGAGGATCCAGGTGACGGCCTTTTTGATGCCGTCCGCCAGAGGGGCCAGCCGCCCCTGGGGCAGCATGGCGGAGGCCGTCAGCACCCCCACGTAGAGATACGTCAGGGGCAGCAGCAGCTCCTGGATGAGACGCAGCAGGGCGTCCACCAGCACCACCGCCCCCACCTGCTGGGCCGTGGCGGTGGTGAGAGCCCCCGCCGCCGCCGTGGCCGCCGCCAGCACCGGCATCAGCACGTGGGAGAAGTCCGCCAGGGAGTCGATGGTCTCCGCCCCCAATCCCATGAGGCTTGTGAGGCTCCCGGCGGTGAGGAGGGTGATGGTCACCGCCCCCGCCATAGCGGTGAGATTCAGCTTTCCGCCGCCCCCGGGGAGGGCCCCCTCCACCGCGCCGCACAGCACCACCGCCAGCAGCACCGCCGCCGCCCCCCGCACTCTGGAGCGCACCACGTCCCCCACCTGCTGCCCCAGCTCTTCCAGGATGTTCCCCACCCCCTGGGCAAGGCCCCCGGAGGCGGTGAGGTCGGTCTGCGCAATGATCTCCTCCGTGCCCTTCGGCAGGGCGTCCGTCAGCTCCCCCGGCAGCTCCGCCGCCCGGGAGAAGACCGTCAGGGCCGCCAGGGCCGCCGCCAAACAGATGATCCACCGTTTCATTCCATCAGCTCCCACAGTAAAGACGATGCCGTCTGGATCAATGGCAGCGCCGCCAGCAGGGCGCACACCGCCCCCGCCGTCTCCACCACCGCCCCCAGGGCGGACTCCCCGGCGTCCCGGCAGAGGCTCCCCCCCACCCGCACCACCAGGGCGATGGCCACGGTCTTGTAGAGGGGGGCAAGCAGCTCTTCCGAGATACCGCTGCGCCGTCCCAGCTCCTCCGCAAAGGCCAGCACCTGGGCCAGAGGGTCCGCCAGGGCCGCCAGCACCACCGCCGCCGCGCCCAGGGCCAGCAGCAGCGCCGTCTCCGGGCTGCCCCGGCGCACCACCATGGCCAAAAGCGACGCCGTGACGCACAGCGCCGCCGCCTGCAGCACCTGCTCCATACCTAAAATCCGAACAGCACGCGGATCAGCTCAAAGAGATCGCTGATCTCCCGCACCATCATCATCATCACCACCACCAGTCCCGCCAGGGTGGTCATCATGGCCTGCTCCTCCCGCCCGGAACGCACCAGCAGCTGGTTGAGCACCGCCACCAGGATCCCGATGGCCGCGATCCGAAAGATCAAATCCACATCCATGGTCTCTCTCCTCAAATCAGTAAAATCACCAGCAGCGCCGCGCCGGAAAAGCTCAGGGCCGTGGCCTGCCGCTCCCGCTCCCGCTCCCGCCGCCGGGCGTCCTCCAAGCTCCGCTCCAGCTGGGACGATGCCGCCTCCAGGCTCCGGCACACCTGCTCCTCGCTTCCCCGCAAGCCCTCTCCGGCCCCGGCCAGGGACCGGCGGTCCTCCGGGGAGAGGGGCAGCGCCAGGGCCGCCTGCCGCCACGCTCCGGGAAGGGGCTCCTCCCGCCGCAGCCCAGTCAGCACCGCCCGGAAAAAATCACCGGCGGCTCCGGGCCCCGCCGCTTCGGACAAAAGCCGGGGCAATGGCAGCGCCGTGGCCCGCACCTCCTCCGCAAGGCGTTCCAGGGCTCCCGTCAGGGAGGCCAGGGCCTCCTGCTCCTGCCGCCAGGCCCGCACACACCGCTGCCGCACCAGCACCCCGCCGGCAAGGATCAGAAAACTCCCCATGAGCTTCAGCATGGCAGGGCCTCCATCCGGTAGCGGCGGCCCGCCGGGCCCTTCTCGATGCGCACGCACCGGCAGAACACCCCCTGGGCCAGAAGCTCCCGGTACAAGGGTTTTTCCGTCAGCTCCTGGGCGGTGGCGGCGTGGATGGTAGCCAGCAGCCCCACCCCGCACCCGGCGGCGTGGGCGGCGGCGGTGAGGTCTTCCCGGACGGTGATCTCGTCCACGGCGATGACCTGGGGGTTCATGGCCCGCAGCACCATGGGAATGCCCGCTGCCTTGGGACAACCGTCCAGCACGTCCGTCCGGGGGCCCACGTCCATTTGGGGCACCCCCCGCCAGGTGACCGCCACCTCCCCCCGCTCGTCCACCAGCGCCACCCGCCGGGGCGGACAGCCCTCTCCGGCGGAGAGGCAGCGCACCAGGTCCCGCAAAAGCGTGGTCTTGCCGCCCCCCGGGGGCGAGAGCAGCAGCGTGCTCTGGAAGGTGTCCCGTTCAAAGAGACTGGACACCAAGGCCGCCGCGATGCCCCGGCACTCCCGGCCGATGCGCACCGACACGGCGCTCAGGTCCCGCAGGCCCGTTACCACGCCCTCCCGCATGATGGCGGTGCCGCACAGGCCCACCCGAAACCCGCCCCGCACCGATAAGTACCCCGCCCGGGCGGCCTCCGCCGCCGCGTAGCGGGAGTGGTCCGTGGCCAGATCCCACAGCGTCTCCAGCATCTCCTGCTCCACCCGGATCCCCAGGGAATACTCCCCTGTGGGCAGCAGCACCGTCATCACCTGTCCCGCCCGGAGCCGGAACTCCTCTGCCTGGGATTGCTCCCGGGGCGGCAGGGTCATGGCCGCCTGCCGCAAAACCGGCGGCAGCACCGCCGCCGCCGCGCTGTAACGCGCTCTCGCCTCGTCCAAGGCGCTCCCCCCTTCCGGTTTTGTACACTCTATGACGGCTCGTCCCCGGTTATGCCTGCCTGTCCCTCATTTTCCCGGCAGGAAAAATGGAAAGCGTACTTGACATTTTGCCAACACCGTGCTATGTTGCAGGTATGGAAAGCAAACTTTCCATTTTGGAGGGAGGTGCCGGATTGAAAAACCGGTTGGAAGAGCTGCGTAAGGCCCGGGGCATCCGGCAGGAGGAGCTGGCCGCGGCGCTGGAGGTTTCCCGGCAGACCATCGGGTCGCTGGAGAACGGGCGCTACAATCCCTCCATTCTGCTGGCCTTCAAGATTGCCCGGTACTTTGGGCTCACCATTGAGGATATTTTCATCTATGAGGAGGATGGGATATGAAAAAGTCGGTTCTCTACGGGATCTTCCTGCTCTGCGGCATTGCCCTGATGGCCCTCTCCCTGGTACTGGAGGGGCGCGTCAGCGACTCCGTGGGCGGAACGATGATGGGCATTGGCGCCGGTGCCCTGGGCTATTGCGGCTCTAATCTGATGGTACTCCGCCGGGCCCAGAAAGATCCCGCCGCCATGCGCCGGGCGGAGATCGAGGCCAAGGACGAGCGCAACGTGGCCATCCGCCGCCGGGCCCAGGCGGTATCCGGCGAGGTGCTCCAGTGGGCCGTCATGGGGGCGGCGTTTGTGTCCATTGGACTGGATGCTCCCCTGTGGGTGACGCTGACGACGGTGGGCGTGTTCCTGGCCAAATGCGTTCTGGAGCTGTGGCTCATGGTCCGCTACCAGCGGGAGATGTAACAAAAAAGAGGCCGCCCGGCGGGCGGCCTCTCAGCGTGTCGAAAACGTTTTTTCGACACGCTGAGCAAGTTTTTTAAACCTTTAAAAGGTTCAAAAAACTTATGATTGAAAACGAAAGACACCCCTCCTGGGTTTCTTTCGTAACTATCTTCCCTCCCGTCGCGCAAGTCCCCCCCTTTTTTTAGACAGCCTAAGAGGCCACCCATCCGGGCGGCCTCTTTTTGTAGTCTGACGCGGTGTGCTTACTTGCAGCAGCAGCACTTGGCGTCCTCGTAATTTTCCGGGGTCTTGACGGTGTTGGGCGGGAAGAACTCGCCCACAGGGAAGGCGATGTTGCGGAAGACGCAGCAGGGATCCTCGTTGCCGCCGCCGCAGGAGCACTCCTTGTCGGGCATGCAGTAGTCGTACACCGGCACCAGCAGCTGGGAGTCCCGCTCCAGGCGCACGATGGAGAACTGGCCCAAGGTGACATAGATCCGGCGGCTGTCGTCCCCACCGGAGAGGTCGCCCTCGAAGCAGTCGTTGATGAAGGAGGGCACTTCGCACAGGTCGCAGTCGCACTCCCGCTTGCCGCAGCAATCCATGATCCGGGCGTCCAGCACGATGGGATCCACGGCCTCCACCACGGCGATGGGGAGGTTGGTGCGCTTGAGCTGCTGGATGTCCGGCTCTCCGGTGCGCATCTGAGAGGAGAAGATCTTGGCGTTGCCCTCACTGCCGAAGAGAATGACCCGCTTGTCAAAGACGCACAGGCCCTCCACGGTGACGGGGGCGGGGCAGCTGAGATAGGCCTGGAGAGTCACATGATAGAAAAAGCGCATATCCACGGTGAAGAAGCCCCGGTTGAAGCTGACGGGCTCCACATCCACATAGACATACAGCAGCCGGGCGGTGCCTCCCTTGACGGACAGGGCGCGGTTGATGATGTCCACGCACTGGAGCTTGGGATAGAACCGCAGATCCTCAATGCAGTCCTTGTCACGGCAGGAATCGTAGATCTTGCGGGTATGGATACAGACTGCCTCCCGGATGCCGCGCAGATCCTCCACAGGACCGGGCATGATTTTGTCGGGCATGGTAATACCTCCTAATGATGTAACTGGGTGAAAGATGCTCTCTTTCAATCCAGTCTATGCGTCCGGGGCGGGAGGGTGAAAAAATCGCCTCCGGGACAGCAAGAGGCCGCGCACGCTACGTGCGCGGCCTCGCCGTTTCCCTATTCATAGCTGAGGGTGCTGGAGCGCGGGGAGATGATGCACACATACCGCTTCCCCTGTCCCAGCACCAGGGGCGTCCCGTCCTGGAGGGTATAGACAAAGGGGCTGCTGCGGTCCGCCTTGCTCCACCGGATGGGCACCGCCCGGCCGCCGCAGAAGTAGGTCCCATCCCCGCTGCCGGTGAGCTTCACGCTCAGCCGCCCCGCCGTGTCCCCGGAGATCACGGAGATGGATGTCTCCAGCACCAGCACGTCCGTCACCGCCACCTGCTCCCCGGTCTCCCCGTCGGTGTAATCTCCCCCGTACTGGCCCGCAAGATAGGTGCCCGTCTGGGGATCATAGTCAAAGGTACCGGTCTTGTAGTTGGAGAATTTCACCGTCACGTGCTCCGCGGGCGCTCCCCCTGCCGGGGTGCCGTCGGCGGTAAAGGTCTGGCTGTCGGTGTACCCGGCGGCGTGGGTGGTTTCAAAGTGACCCTGGGCCAGATAGTCCAGGATGGATTCCCCGGAGGTCACCAGGCAGTGCTCATAGCTCATGGTCTTGCGCCGCTCCGGGTCCCGCCAGAAGATCTTGGCGTCGGACCCGCCGTTGACGCCGTCCATATTGTCCACGCCCCAGGCGCTGATCTTGCTGTATGCGTCGGGACTGCCTCCCGCGTGGACCAGCAGGGCATCGTGGCCCAGGGCCAGTTCCAGATAGTAGGTGCGGGCGGAGCGGATGCTGCCCAGGGTCCCCACGCCCTCCAGCGTCTGGAACACCCCCAGCATCCGGGTGATGCCCCCCTCTGCCGGGACCTCGTAGATGATGTCCGCCCGGGAGATGCCCAGCTGGGGCTGAGCGGCCTTGAGATTGTTGAACATCACCGCCACCGGGCGGTCATCCTCAAACTCCGGCTCCATGGGCTCCCCCGTCAGGGGATTGGTTCCCGCCGGGACATAGGGCTCCGGCTCCGGCTCCTCCACCACAGGCGGTGCGGGCTCCTCCTCCGGCTCCGGGGGCGGCGTCTCGCCGCCGCAGCCGCAAAGGGACAGTGCCAAACCCAGTGTCAGACCCAACGCCAAGAGCCGCTTTTTCATAGTCCCGCCGCCTTTTCTTTGCAATTTTCTCCATGATACCAAAGGGCCGCTCCCCCCGTCAAGACAGCCTTCGACGCTTTCCGCCATCCCGCCGGAAAGAAACTTTTCCGTTCAGGCTGTACAAATTGACCGGATGTGCGTTATAATACAAGTGAAAAGAAATCGTTTTTCCAAGGAGGTGACCGCTGTGCCGGGATTCATCCACAGCAAGCTGGAGATCAAATTTCTCATTCTCTATATCGCCGCCCGGGTCATCGAACCCATCCCCTTTGACGTGATGCTGGATCTGACACTGTGCGACGACGCCATCGACTACTTCGACTTCTCCGAGTGCCTGGCGGATCTGGTGCGCACGGAGCATCTGACCCTCTCCGAGGACGGGCTCTACGCCATCACGGAAAAGGGCATGCGCAACAGCCAGATCTGTGAGTCCAGCCTCCCCTACTCCGTGCGGCTGCGGTGTGACAAGAACATCGCCTCCTGCAACCGCTCTCTCCGGCGCAAGAGCCAGGTGCGCTCCGGTGTGGAGAAACGGGACAACGGCACCTACACCCTGCGGCTCTCCCTCTCCGACGATATGGGCAGCGTCATGGATTTGCAGCTGGCTATTCCCCGGGAGGATATGGCCAAGGCCCTGGGCCAGCGGTTTGAAAAGAGCCCGGAGCGGATCTACAGCGAGATCATGCGGGTGCTGATGTCCTCGGATCCCGAGGAGGAGGAAAAGGCGGAATAATCCCCCTTTCCCATCTGCGAAAAACCATACGGCACCCGGAAACCGACAAAGAAAGCCAGCGGATCAGCTGGAAGCAGAAGGAGGGCGCACCATGTTCTTCACCGTTGTGATTTTGCTGTTGGGTGTCCTGGCGGGGGCCTGGTTCCGGTACCTGGCCCGGGATGCCCGCCTGCCCTGGCTGGTGACGGCACTGCTGGCGGCAGCGGCCCTGATCCTCTTTGCCCTGATGCCCCCGGGACAGGAGCTCTTCGCCACCTGGGGCACCGTCCTCACCGCCGCCGCGGTGGGCGCCGCCATCTGCGCCGTTGCCGTCCGCTTCCGGAAATAACATACGCAATACGCAAACCACCCCGTGTCCATTGGACACGGGGTGGTTTTATGTTCCATCCAGGGAACCGGAAAGAAATGGACGCCCCACTCAACAGGCATTGCCCACATAGGGGGCGTCAGACGCCAGGGAAAATGCCATCTCCACAGATTTGCTCCAGCCCATCTCCAAACTCCAGGCACCCGTCCACTCCGTCCGGCTCAGGCACCGGGCGTTCTCCTCCAACGCGGAATTCTTTGTGGCGGCGCTGAGCATGATAAAATGGGACAGTTCCTCTTCTCCCGCCTCCTTCCAGGTCAGGGACGGCAGCTCCTGTTCCAAAAGATTGGACTGCTGCGCAAAAAAGAGGGTGTTCTCATCCGCCTCCGCCCGCAGGAGAGAGGTCTCCAGCGTGGCCCTGTCCGGCTCCGCAGGCTGCCCGCAGCAGCGTCTGCTTTCGGATGGTTCTCATGGGGCGCTCCTCTCCGGCAGTCACTTCACCGCCACGTTCTCCTCCCCCAGGGTCTCCTGGGCCTCCCGGATCAGGGCCTGGTGGAGCAGGCAGCTGGTGCCGAAGAGCTTGCGGGTGTCCGCCATCACCATTTTCACCGGGGTGGTGCCGGGGAACATCTCAAAGACCAGCTGCATATGCCGCACGGAGGGGTGGTCCGCCGAGGGGAATTTCAGGTACAGGACACTTCCCTCCACCGCATTAGGGCCGCTGGGCCGCCGGGGAGCCGGCGCCGCTGCGCCGGCCTCCGACAGGGGCCGGACGCTGTCCGCCAGGATCTGGGGGGCCTTCTCATCCCGGACGGAGAGCTTTCCCTGCACCACCACCGCCTGATTCTCCTTCAGGTAGGCGCCGCAGGTGTCCAGCACCCGGGAAAAGCAAAGAAGCTCCATGGCGGCGGTGTCGTCCTCCACAGTGACATAGGCCATCAGGGAGTTATTCTTGGTGGTCTTGGTCTTGCTGGCCGTCACCACGCCGCAGATGGTGATGCGCTGGTTATCCGCAAAGCGCTGGGGGCCTCCCTCCTGGGAAAAGTCCTCCAGAATGGAAGCGATGGTGGGAGCCCGCAGGGCCCGCACGGCGTCCCGGTACTGGTCCATGGGGTGGCCGGAGAGATAGAGCCCCGTGGTCTCCTTCTCCATGTTCATGAGCTCCTGGGGGGTAAACTCCGGAATATCCGGCAAGGGGACTTCCTTCACAGCAACTGCTTCACTTTGTGTTCCCGCCGCCATGGAGAAGAAGTCCATCTGCCCCTCCAGGTTCTCCCGGTGGCTCTCCGCCACAGCGTCCATCACCGTCTCATAGACCTTCAGCAGCTGGGAACGCCGGGCTCCCAGAGAGTCGAAGGCGCCGGAGCGGATCAGGTTCTCCACTGCCCGCTTGTTGATGTCCGTCCCCACCATGCGCTCGCAGAAGTCCCGCAGGGACGTGAAGGGCCCGTTTTTCTCCCGCTGATCCATCATCGAGAGGATGAACCCCCGGCCGATGTTCTTGATGGCCACCAGGCCGAAGCGGATCCCCCCCTCCTCCACGGTGAAGCGGTCGGCGGAGCGGTTGATATCCGGCGGCAGCAGGGCGATGCCGCAGTCCCGGCACTCACTGATATAGCCCGCCACCTTGTCGGAGTTATCCAGCACGCTGGTCAGCAGGGCCGCCATATACTCCCGGGTGTAGTGGTACTTGAACCAGGCGGTCTGATAGGCCACCACTGCGTAGGACACGGCGTGGGCCTTGTTGAAGGCGTAGTTGGCAAAGTCGTAGATCTCATTGTAGATCTCCTCTGCCGTTTCCGCCGGAATCCCATTGGCCACACAGCCTGTAATGTTTCTTTCCTTGTCACCATGAATGAAGGCGTCCCGCTCCCGTTCAATGTCCTTGGCCTTCTTTTTGCTCATGGCGCGGCGCACCATATCCGCCTGGCCCAGAGAGTATCCCGCCAGCTGCTGGAAAATCTGCATCACCTGCTCCTGGTAGACGATGCACCCGTACGTGATGGAGAGGATGGGCTCCAGGGCCGGGTGCTTGTAGGTGACCAGCTTGGGGTTGTGCTTGCAGGCGATGAACCGGGGGATGGACTCCATGGGGCCGGGGCGGTAGAGGGCCACAATGGCGGTGAGATCCTCGATGGACTGGGGCTTGAGGCCCACGCACACGCCGGTCATACCCGCCGACTCCATCTGGAACACGCCGCTGGTCTTGCCCTGGGTCAGCATATCGAAAACCGCCTGGTCGTTCCCCGGGATGTCCTCCAGCCGGAAGTCCGGGCGGTCCTTTTGCACCATCTTCACCGCGTCGTCCAGCACCGTCAGGTTCCGCAATCCCAGGAAATCCATTTTCAGGAGGCCCAGCTCCTCCAACGTGGTCATGACATACTGGCAGACCACGGCGTCGTCGTTTTTGGCCAGGGGCACATACTCATACACCGGCCGCTTGGTGATGACCACGCCGGCGGCGTGGGTGGAGGCGTGGCGGGGCATGCCCTCCAGGGCCTTGGCGGTGTCGATGAGGCGCTTGACCTGCTGGTCCCGGTCGTAGAGCTCGCTGAGGGGCTTACTCAGGCGCAGGGCGTCGTCCAGGGTGATGTGGGGGCCATTGGGCACCTGCTTTGCGATCTGGTCCACCTCGGCGTAGGGGATGTTCATCACCCGGCCCACGTCCCGGATGACGCCCCGGGCGGCCAGGGTACCGAAGGTGACGATCTGGGCCACGCGGTCGTCGCCGTACTTGCCTCGGACGTAGTCCACCACCTCCCCCCGTCGGGTGTCGCCGAAGTCCATATCGATATCCGGCATGCTCACCCGCTCCGGGTTCAAAAACCGCTCGAAGTACAGGCTGTACTTCACCGGGTCGATGTCCGTGATGTGGAGGCAGTAGCTGACCATGCTGCCCGCCGCGCTGCCGCGGCCGGGGCCCACGGGG
Organism: Dysosmobacter sp.; assembly: GCF_052306735.1. NCBI lineage: Bacteria > Bacillati > Bacillota > Clostridia > Eubacteriales > Oscillospiraceae > Dysosmobacter > Dysosmobacter sp. Next base: position 44,457 of record NZ_DAWBAJ010000003.1, read on the forward strand.
ATCCCCACGCTCTTGGCGTAGCGGACGAAGTCCGAGACGATGAGGAAGTAGTCGGTAAAGCCCATCTTCTCGATCATGTTCTGCTCGTACTGCAGCTGGTCGCGGTGGCTCTCGTCCTCCCCGTAGCGCTCCCGGTAGCCCTCATCACAGAGCTTTTTCAGGTAGGAGAAGCTGTCATACCCCTCCGGCAGCTGGAATTCCGGCAGGTGGTACTTGCCGAAGGTGAACTCCAGATTGCACATGTCGGCGATCTTCTCTGTGTTGGACACGGCCCCCTCGTAGGCGGAAAAGAGGGTCTCCATCTCCTCCGTGCTGCGCAGGTAGAAGTTCTGGGGCTCATAGCGCATACGGTTTTCGTCGTCCAGGGTCTTTCCCGTCTGGATGCAAAGAAGCACATCGTGGGCAGCGGCGTCCTCTTTGCGCAGGTAGTGGGCGTCGTTGGTGCACACCATGGGGATGCCCGTCTCCTGGTGGATGCGCAGAATCCCCCGGTTCACCTCCCGCTGGGCAGGGATGCCGTGATCCTGAAGTTCCAGATAGAAGTGATCCGGGCCGAAGAGCTCCGCCATCTCCAGGGCGTAGGCCTTGGCGTTTTCATATTCACCGTTGCGCAGCCTCCGGGGGATCTCCCCCGCCAGACACGCGGAGAGAGCCACAAGGCCCCCGTGGTACTGCCGCAGCAGCCCCTGGTCGATGCGGGGCTTGATGTAAAAGCCCTCCGTCCAGGCGGCGGAGACCAGGTAGGAGAGGTTCCGGTACCCCTCCTCGTTCTCACACAGCAGCACCAGGTGGCGGCTCTCGGCGTCGAACTCATGAACTTTATCAAAGCGGGTGCGGCCCTGGGGCGTCACGTAAACCTCGCAGCCGATGATGGGTTTGACGCCCTCGGCCTTGCAGGCCCGGTAAAAATCGATGACGCCGTACATGACGCCGTGGTCCGTAATGGCGCAGGCGGTCTGCCCCATGGACTTCACCACACCAGGCAGATCCTTGATGCGGCAGGCACCGTCCAAGAGGCTGAATTCCGTATGGACATGGAGATGAGCGAAGGGCATAGGTGTTTCCTTTCTGAAGTAATGGGATCAGAGTTTTTCCCCGCAGTGGGGACAGTGACTGGGGATGGCGGAGGGCAGCCGTGGAAACTCATAGAGGGGTTTGCCGCAGTGGGGACAAATCAGGCACTGCATCCCCAGTACCCAGCCCGCTGCCAGCACGATGAAGCCGGCCATCACCAGGATATCCGCCATCGCCTCGGGAAACCCCAGGCAGCCCAGGCCGCAGCCGGTGAATCCGCAGGTCAGTCCTCCGAAAAACAGCTGATTGCTCACGCGCACGATACGAAAACAGTCCATCTCCTTGAAAACATGCTTCATGGGGTTTCCTCCTTTTCGGATCACAACACCATTGAACACCAATTTCCTATCCAAGTTATGAGATGCCAGTCCTGTCCGCCTGAATATATGTTTTGAATGGATTTTTAGGGTTTCGCCTGCTGCTCCCCAATGATCTGCTCCAGGATCTCCACGGCAGTGACGATGAGGATATCGCAGTGCTTGGACGCCCCCACCCGCACGGCAGCGGGGGTCATCTCCTCCGTAGGCTGGATCCGGGAACGCAGCAGATCCCCGCAGCGGGTCAGGCCCCCGAAGCGGGACTGGAAGCGGGTGTAGAACTCCTTGGTGAGGCCGTAGACCCTTCGCCTGGCCTCGCCGTCCGACCCTTCCGTAAAGGGATACAGCAGACCCAGCACCAGGGCGGCGCCGTTGGCCGCGCCGCACAGCTCGCAGTGGCTGCCGCCCACGCCGCCGCCCAACCCTCCGGCAATGGAGGTAGCCATTTGGGGTGTCAGCCCCGTCAGGTCGGAAAAGGCCAGCATCACGCATTGGGCGCAGTTGTAGCCGGTTTGATGATATTGAAATGCCAGTTCGCAGCGGTCCATGTTATTGTCCTCTCTATCCGCCCGGGCCTAAGCTAAAATTCTTCTGTGCCGCAGGCTTTGTAATGTCTTTATGCTTTACAGTTCACTTGCCAGCTGCACCAGTTTGCGCAGCCGGTGGTTCAGGCCGGATTTGGTCACCGGCGGGTCAAATTCCGCCGCCAGCTCCGAAAGGGTCAGTTCCGGATGGGCGGAGCGCAGGGCCGCCGTCTGGCGGAGCTTTTCCGGCAGCAGCTCCATCTGCCCCGCCTCCTCCAGCCGCCGGATGGCCTCCAGCTGCTCCTGGGCAGCCTCCACGGCCTTGTCCAGGTTGGCGCTGTCGCAGTTGAGGCGGCGGTTGACGCTGTTGCGCAGGTCCTTTTCCAGCTTGGCCGACATGACGTTCATGGCCGCCACCGGGGCGCCGATGAGGGTGAGAAAATCCTCGATCTGGTGGCTCTGCTTGAAATAGGTGACGTATCCTCCGCTGCGGGCCACGCTCTTGGGCGGGTACCCGCACTCCCGCAGCAGCACCTCCAGCTCCCGGCTCACCTGCATGTGGGAGGTGGCCAGCTCCAGATGGTAGCGCTTGAGGGGATCGGTGATGCTGCCGCCGGCGAAGAACACGCCCCGCAGGAAGGACGCCCGGCAGCACTCCTCCTCCAGGATGCCGAAGTTGATGTGGAGCACCGGGTTCTGGGCCGGGTCGTAGCCCAGCTGGTTGATGATGTGGGCAATCTTCTCCCGGTCCGTGATCTGAAAGACCAGCTTGCCGGGCTGCTGCTCCTCCGGCGTGCGGTCAAAGCCCACCCGGAAGGCCCGGTGGAACAGCCGGGGCAGCCGGGCGGCCAGATTGGGGTTGCCGGTGATGATGCGCACCTGGGAGGAGGTGAAGGTGTTGCAGTAGAGCAGCACCCCGTAGGCCTCCGCCCGGGCACAGCAAAGCTTCTGCACCGGCAGGCGGCACAGCTCGTTTTTCGTCTCAAAGGAAAAGGACATGGTGCTCTCCTTGTCTCGTTGGTCTCATCGGGCGCCTCAGCGCTTTTCCTCCACCTGGTAGGTATCCTCCCGGAAATTGAAGCGGTTCCCGGCGATGCGGACACTGCGCTCAGCGTGAAGCAAAATCAGCTCCCGGGCCAGGTGGCCGGGATTGTGGCGGACGTAGCCGTTTTCCACCGTGGACACCGGGCGCCGGAGGATCTCCACCCCCTGGATGGAGCGGCACTCCGCCGGGCACAACAGAGGCTCGGCCCCCTCCTGGGCATACCGGGCGGCCACCGCCTTGGGAATGGGGGAGGAATTGGTCAGGCAGATGTCAAAGAGGCCCGGGGCACCGTGCTGGAACAGGGCGGAGATGTGGTCTCCCACGCTGTACCCCTCCGTCTCCCCCTCCTGGGTCATGACATTGCATACGTACACCTTCAGGGCATCGGAGTCCACAATGGCCTCCACGATCCCCTCCACCAGCAGATTGGGGATGATGCTGGTATAGAGGCTGCCGGGGCCCAGGACGATCATATCCGCCTCCCGCAGGGCCGTCATGGCCTCCGGCAGGGCCCGGGGATGCTCCGGGATCAATTGCACCTGGCGGATGCGGCAGTCCTCCTTCTTCTTGCAGTAGAAGATCTTGGACTCCCCCACCACGCTGGCGCCGTTTTCAAACTCCGCCTCCAGCTGCACGTCCGCCGTGGTCACCGGCAGCACCCGGCCGGTGATGGCCAGCACCTCACTCATGCGGCTCACCGCCTGGTCGAAGGAGTCGGAGATGCCGTTCATGGCAGCCAGGAACAGGTTGCCGAAGCTCTGCCCCGCCAGGGAGCCCTCCGTAAAGCGGTAGTGCAGCAGCTCCCGCATCACCGGCTCCGTGTTGGCCAGGGCCTCCATGCAGTTGCGGATGTCCCCCGGCGGGAGCATCCCCAGATCCTGGCGCAGCATGCCGGAGCCGCCGCCGTCATCCGTCACCGTGACGATGGCGGTGATGTTTTCCGTATATTGCTTCAATCCCCGCAGCATGGTGGAGAGGCCGTGCCCGCCGCCGATGACCGCCACACGGGGGCCGTGGGCCCTGGGGACACGGTAAGATGCCCGTTGCGTTTCCATAGAGCCTCCCTCCTCTCAGCTGCCCCGGGTCATGTCCCGGTGGTTTTCCGTCACCTGATAGCCCTGGCCCCGGATGAACTCCGTCAGGGCATGGGTCACCGCCACGGAGCGGTGGTGGCCTCCGGTGCAGCCCACGGCGATGACCAGCTGGGTCTTCCCCTCCTCCGCGTACAGCGGCAGGGAGAAAGCCAGAAGATCCTCCAGCTTGGCAAGAAAGTCCTTCGTCTGCTGGAAGCCGAACACATAATCCGCCACGGGCTTGTCAAGGCCCGTGAGACTGCGCAGTTCCTGGATGTAGAAGGGGTTTGGCATAAAGCGCACATCGAACACCAGATCCGCCTCCATGGGCAGGCCGTGCTTGAAGCCGAAGGAGATGACGCTCACCGCCATGCCGCCCTTTTCCAGCGGGTCGCCGAAGATCTTCAGCAGCTCCCCCCGCAGCTGGGCGGTGGAGAGATAGGAGGTGTCGATGACAAAGTCCGCCCGCTCCTTCACCGGCTCCATCAGCTCCGCCTCCCGGTGGACGGCCTCCTCCAGGGAGTCCACCCCCTCCCGGAGGGGATGGCGCCGCCGGGTCTCCTTATAGCGCTTGATGATGGTCTCCGGCGAGGCCTCCAAAAACAGCATCCGGCACACGCCCTCCATGGCCTTGAGCTGATCCAGCACGCCGAAGAGCTCCGTAAAGGAGTCCGCCGTGCGCACGTCGTACACCAGGGCCACCCGCTGGTAGCGGCTGCTGGCCCCGGCGCAGAACTCCGCGAATTTCAAAATCATGGCCGCGGGCATATTGTCCACGATATAAAAGCCCATATCCTCCAGGAAAGAAGCCGCCTTGCTCTTTCCCGCACCGGACAGGCCGGAAATAATCAGGATCTCCAACGCTGACACCCTCCTCTTACGCTTCCACGATGCGGACTTCCGGCTCCAGCCGGACGCCCGTCTGCTCCAGCACCGCCGTTTGCACCTTTTGGATCAGGGCCAGAATATCGGCGGAAGTGGCGCCGCCCCGGTTGATGACGAAGCCCGCGTGCTTCTCGCTGACCTGGGCGCCGCCCACCGTGAGGCCCTTGAGGCCGCACTGGTCGATGAGGGTCCCGGCGAAATGGCCCGCCGGACGCTTGAAGGTGCTGCCGGCGCTGGGCCACTCCAGAGGCTGGCTGGCCTTCCGGCGGCCCATGAGCTCCCGCATCTGCTCCCGGATGGCCTCCGGATCACCGGGAGTAAGGGAAAAGACAGCGGAGAGGGCCACGGCCTCCGGGTGGTCGGTGAGAAGGCTGCGGCGGTAACCGAAGGCCATCTCCTCCCCGGTGAGGGTACGGATGCCCTCCTCCGGGAAGAACACCTGGACGCTTTGCACCACCTGGCGCAGCTCTCCGCCGTAGGCGCCAGCGTTCATGGCAAGGCCCCCGCCCACGGTGCCGGGGATGCCGTGGGCAAACTCCAGCCCCGTAAGGCCCTGCTCACAGGCGCACAGCGCAAGGCGCGCCAAAGGCGCGCCGCACTCCGCCGTGAGGGTATTGGGCTGCGTCCCCGGCTCCACCCGGGTGAGGCCGGCGGAGGTGTCGATCACCAGCCGGTCAAGGCCCGCGTCGGGGCACAGAAGGTTGGTGCCGTTGCCCACCACCAGAGGCCGGGCGCCGCACTCCCGGGCAAAGCTCTCCAGCAGCACCAGCTGCTCCGCCCGCTCCGGAAATGCCATGCGCCGGGCGGGGCCGCCCACCCGGAAGGAGGTGTGACGGCTCATGGGCTCCTCCCGGACCATGCGCAGGTCCGGCAGGTAGTCCGCCACCCATTTGTCCAGCTCTTCAAACCATTCCATGGGAACCTCCCGATTCTTTCAAAGACTTCACAGGGCCCGGCCCAGCAGGGCCGCGCCGATGATACCGGCGTCGTTGCCCAGCTCCGCCGGAACGATGCGGGGCTGGCGGCCGGTGTGGCGGGCGTAGCACTCCCGTGCCACGGTCTCCCGCAGAGGATGGAGCAGCAGCGCCTCCGGCGCGGCGGCCACACCGCCGCCGATGGCAACCACCTCCGGCGAGAGGATGTTCACCAGGTTGGTGACGCCCTCCGCCAGGTAAGAAACATAGCTGCGGCACACGGCCAGGGCTGTCTCGTCCCCATCCCCGGCCGCCTGGAAGGCCGTCCGGCCCTCCACACCGCCCTCCGCCGCCAGGGCGTGGAGGGCGCTCTCCGGATGGGCAGCCATGGCCTCCTTCGTCATGCGGATGAGGCCTGTGGCGGAGGCATAGGCCTCCCAGCAGCCCCGGCGCCCGCAGTTGCAGGGGGCGCCGTCCTTCTCCACCACCATGTGGCCCACTTCGCCGCCGGCGCCCTGTCCGGCGTAGAGACGGCCTCCCAGAATGAGACCGCCGCCGATGCCGGTGCCCAACGTCAGCACCAGGAAATCCCGGGTGCCCCGTCCGGCGCCGCAGACCCACTCGCCCACGGCGGCGCAGTCGGCGTCGTTGCCCAGCAGCACCGGAAGATCCAGATGCTGCCGGAACAGCGCCTCAATGGGCACGTGCTCCATGGGGATGTTGGCGGTGTAGAGGATCACCCCATCCGCCACCGCGCCGGGGATTCCGATCCCCACATAGGAGACCTCCTCCCGGGCTGCACCGCCCTTTTTCATGACAGCGGCAGCCAGCTCCGCCAGCTTTTGTGCAAAGCCCTCCGCACCGGGGAACGTCCCCAGGGGCGTTTTCTCCGTTACCAGAATATGACCCGCTTCGTCCACCAGCCCGGCTTTCAGGTTGGTGCCGCCCACATCGATTCCAATGTACATGTGATCCCTCCACGCGCCCTTGGGCGCAGTATGATAAGTCTTTTCCGCGCCTCAGCTCTTGCCCTCGGCCCGCAGATCCACCCGCCGGGCCAGCTCCTGGGCGGCGTTGTAGCCGAACTTGCGGTGGCGGTTGTTCATGGCCGCCACCTCCACGATGCTGGCCAGGTTCCGTCCGGGCCGGACGGGAATGGTAACGCAGGGCACCTGGACTCCCAGGATCTCGGTAAAGTGGTCCTCGATGCCCAGGCGATCGTAGAACTTGGTGTTGTCCCACTGCTCAAACTCCACCACCAGGTCCAGCTGGGATTCCGTCTTCACCGCCTGCATGCCGAAGAGCTGGCGCACATCGATGACGCCGATGCCCCGCAGCTCGATGTAGTGGCGGATCACCTCGGGAGCGGTGCCCATGAGCTGGTTGGAGATCCGCCGCAGCTCAACGGCGTCGTCCGCCACCAGGCGGTGGCCCCGCATAATGAGCTCAATGGCGGACTCGCTCTTGCCGATGCCGGAGTCGCCGGTGATCATGACGCCCTCACCGGCGATGTCCAGCAGCACGCCGTGGCGGGTGACGCAGGGGGCCAAAACCCGGTTGAGGGCCTCGATGGTACGGCTGGTGAAGTCCACGGTGGTCTCCTCCGTGCGCAGCAGGGTCTTCTCATGCTGCACGGCGCTCTCCAGGCACTCCGGGAAGCAGTCCAGGCCCCGGGCGATCACCAGGGCCGGGATATCGTAGAGGAACAGGTCGTCAAAGCACTTGCGCCGCTCCTCATCCGTCAGGCCCTTCAAATAGGTGACCTCCGCCTTGCCGATGACCTGCAGGCGGCGGGGATCGAAATAGTCATAAAAGCTGTGGAACTGCAGTCCCGGGCGGTTGACGTCCGTGATGCTCAGGATGGCAGTATCGTAGTCACTGCCCCGGTTGAGCACCTCCAGATTGAAAAGCGCCACCAGCTCTGTGATCTTCATGCCTGTCTCGCTCATAGGGTTCCTTTCCTTTCCGCCCGACAGCCACCGGCCGCCGGGCACTTCCTGATGCACCGAAGGGGCGCACACCCGGCTGGGCGGTCAAAAAATCCCCCTCGGAAAACTTGGTTTCAGCTTGGTTTCATTATATATGATTTCCCATGCTTTCGCAACACTTTCACCCTCCGGGGGGCCGGCGCAAATTCCTGCAAATTTTTTGAAAATTCTTCTTGCATTTTCATTTCATTTCTGTTATTATATCAGCTGTGCCTATGAAAACGGCGCGAAAGTACGCAACAGCAAGGAGGTGCAACGGATGGCAAAGTGCGAGTTCTGCGACAAGGGCGTGACCTTTGGAATCAAAGTCTCCCACTCTCACCGGCGTTCCAATCGTTCCTGGAAGCCCAATGTGAAGCGTGTGAAGGCGATCGTTGACGGGTCCCCCCGCCATGTGTATGTTTGTACCCGGTGTATGCGTTCCGGTAAGGTCACCAGAGCGGTCTGACTTGGACAAACAAGATCCCGGACTTTGGTCCGGGATCTTTTCTTTTACTCTCCCCCACCATACTCTGCCCTTGATTGGAGGTCAATGCCATGGATCATTTCTGCCCCTGCCGCAACACCGCCTGCCGGTGCCACCCCGCCAACCACGACCAGGGTTGCTCCTTGTGCATTGAAAAGGAACTGCGCAAGCACGAGATCCCCAGCTGCTTTTTCGACCTGGTGATTGGGCCCGGCGAGACGGTGGAGGACTGCTCCATGGAGGCCTTCGCCCGCCGGGTGCTGGAGCGGGAAACGGCGAAAGACAACTGAACACGGCGCGAAAAAAGAGCGGGGGCACTCCCCCGCTCTTTTGCTGTATCTGATGGCCGCTTACAGCCAGCAGCGCTCCAGCAGCTCGTCCTTCTTGGCCCGGCCCATGAGCTCGGAGACCACGTCCCGCACGGCTTTGCCCTGATAGAGGACCTCGTAGACGCTCTGGCTGATGGGCATTTCCACGCCCTCCCGGGCGCTGAGCTGATGGATGCTCTCAGCGGCGTAGTACCCCTCCACCACGGCGCCCACTTCCTCCATGGCCTTCTGGACAGTCTTGCCCTGGCCGATGAGGATGCCTGCCCGGTTGTTGCGGGAGTGCATGGAAGTGCAGGTGACGATGAGGTCGCCCATCCCTGCCAGGCCCCCGAAGGTCAGCCGGGTACCCCCCAGCTTCTCCCCCAGGCGGGTGATCTCCGCCATGGCCCGGGTCATCAGCAGCGCCTTGGTGTTGTCCTGGTACCCCAGGCCCGTAATGACGCCGCAGGCCAGGGCCACCACATTTTTCAGCGCCGCCGCCAGCTCCACGCCGATGATGTCATAGCTGGTGTAGATGCGGAAGTACTGGTTCATAAAGGCGTCCTGGACAAAGCGGGCCGCGTCCCGGTCCGCGCAGGCGGAGACGCACCCGGTAGGCATCCGAATGCCTACTTCCTCTGCGTGAGAAGGGCCGGAAAGGGCAACCACTTGACAGATATTACGGGTTTCCTGGCGCAGCACCTGGCTCAAGCGCAGGTTGGTGTCCCGCTCGATGCCCTTGGAGACAGACACCAGCACCGTCTTTTCCGTCAGGTACGGGGCGATCTTGCGGCCGGTCTCCCGGACGGCGAAAGAGGGCGCCGCGCTGACCACCAGATCCGCCCCCCGCAGGCACTCCAGATCCCCGGTGATGTGCAGGGCATCCGGCAGATGCACCCCCTTGAGCAGGGGGTTCTCCCGGGTCCGCTCCATCTCCGCCGCCTTGGCGGGATTGTGGGACCAGAGGGTCACATCATGCCCGTTGTCACACAGGACGATGCTCAACGCCGTGCCCCAGCCGCCGCTGCCCACTACTACCGCTTTCATGGCTGTCCCTCCTTTTTATGATGGAAGCTGAATTTATTCTCATTGCCGTGAATGAGGCGCTGGATATTCCCCCGGTGCTGCCAGACCACCAGGCCGCCGATGATGAAGGCCAGCACCACGATCACCAGATCGGGATAGCAGTACCAGGAGATGAAGGGGAAGCTCCCCCCCGCCCACACGGATCCCAGGGAGACATACTTCGTCACGATGGCCAGGATCAAAAAGCCGCCCCACACCACCACCGCGATGCGCCAGTCCAGCATGATGGCGATGGTGCCGCCGGAGAGGATGCCCTTGCCGCCCTTGAACTTGAACATGCAGGGGAACATGTGGCCCAGCAGGCAAAAGAGGGCTGCCCAGTATTTAAACAGAACCACATAAAAGACAGCTGCCTGCATATCCGGTGTCACGCCCGGACTGATGTGCTCAATAAATCCGAAGCCCACCTTCGCAGCAATCAAAATGGCAACCACCGCTTTCAGCACATCACACAAAATGACCACCAGCGTCAGCGGCCCTCCAAACGTACGGTAAAAATTGGTCAATCCTGCGTTGCCGCTGCCGTGGTTGCGGACATCGTCCCGCAGAATATATTTGGAAATGATCACCGCGCCATTGAAACAGCCGCAAAAATAAGCGAAGGCAGCCACCAGCCACAGTTCCACCCGGGTAACGAGAAACCACACCTCTGCGCCCATACTCACTCCTCCTTGTCGCCCTTCTGGCGGATGGAGAGGATCACCGGGGTGCCCTCCAGGCCGAAGGTATTGCGGATGCAGTTTTCCAGGTACCGCTGGTAGGAGAAATGGAAAAGGCGCGCGTCGTTGCAGAAGACCACAAAGTGGGGCGGACGGATGCCCACCTGGGTCATGTAGTAGATCTTCAGCCGGCGGCCCTTGTCCGTGGGGGGCTGCACCCGGGTCTGGGCATCCGCCAGGACGTTGTTGAGCATGCCGGTGGTGATGCGGGTGGAGGCCTGGTTGGAGACATAGGTGATGAGCTCGAAGAGCCGGTCCACCCGCTGCCCCGTCTTGGCGGAGATAAAGAGGATGGGGGCGTAGGACATGAAGGCCAGGCCCTGGCGGACCTCCTCCCGCATGCGGTCCATGGTCTTGCCGTCCTTCTCGATGAGATCCCACTTGTTCACCACGATGATGCTGGCCTTGCCCGCCTCGTGGGCCAGGCCCGCCACCTTGGTGTCCTGCTCGGTGACGCCCTCGGTGGCGTCGATCATGATGAGGCACACGTCGCTGCGCTCGATGGCCATGGTAGCCCGGAGGACGGAGTATTTCTCCACGCTCTCCTCCACCTTGGACTTGCGGCGGATGCCCGCGGTGTCGATGAAGACGAAGCTGCCCTGGGCGTTGGTGAAGCGGGAGTCGATGGCGTCCCGGGTGGTGCCCGCCACATTGGAGACGATGACCCGCTCCTCCCCCAGGATCTTGTTGACCAGGGAGGACTTGCCGGCGTTGGGCTTGCCGATGACGGCGACTTTGATGGCGTCGTCGTCCTCTTCCTCCTCATCCTCCGGCGGGAAATACTGCACGCAGGCGTCCAGCAGGTCGCCGGTGCCGTGGCCGTGGACGGCGGAGACGGCGATGGGATCTCCCAGGCCCAGGTTGTAGAACTCGTAGTAATCCGGGTCGGGGACTCCGGTGGAGTCCATCTTGTTGACCGCCAGGACGATGGGCTTGCCGCTGCGCAGCAGCATGGCCGCCACCTCCTGGTCGGAGGCGGTAAGGCCGGTCTTGATATCCGTCAGGAAGATGATGACGTTGGCGTTGTCAATGGCGATCTGGGCCTGATCCCGCATAAAGGCCAAGATCTCATTATCCGTGCGGGGCTCGATGCCGCCGGTGTCGATGAGGGTAAAGGACCGGCCGTTCCAGTCCGTCTCCCCGTAGATGCGGTCCCGGGTGACGCCGGGGGTATCCTCCACGATGGAAAGGCGCTTGCCGATGAGCTTGTTGAAGAGCATGGACTTGCCCACATTGGGGCGGCCCACGATGGCCACGATGGGCTTGGACATGATGGTTTCCTCCTGCAAAGCGGTGCTCCTCCCGAGGCGCGGGAAAAGCCGCCGTCCGCCGGGGGGACGGGACGGCGCCGCTGGATTGATGCACGCTGCCGCGGCTGTCCGCGGCCATACACTTGTATTATACCCATTCAAGGAGCCCCGCGCAATATGGCGGAGCGTAAAAAAACAAGGAGGGAAGCACTCCGACTTCCCTCCCCGCGCTTACTTGCAGCTCTTATTTCGCCACGACGGACTTGACAACCTTGACCTGATGGCCGTTGTAAGTACCGCACTCCGGGCACATTCTGTGAGGCAGGTGCAGCGCACCGCATTTCGGGCATGCGACGAGACCGGGCACGTCCAGCTTCCAGTGGGAGCTGCGGCGCTTGTCGCGTCTTGCTTTGGATACTTTTCCCTTAGGTACTGCCATGATGACACCTCCTTGATCTTTCAAAGGCGCGGCGTGAGCCTGCCTTATTCTTTCTTATCATTCTCCAAAAGCTTGGCCAGGACTGCCAGCCGGGGATCCACTTCCTTTTGGCAGGAACAGGGGCCGAGGTTCAGGTCGGCACCACACCGGGGGCAGAGTCCTTTACAATCTTCTGAACACAAAGTTTTGCTGTCCATGCCGAGAATGAAAGCCGTGCGGGCCAGATCGCCCACGTCCGCCTGTCCGTCCTCCAGCAGGACGATTTCGTCATTGTCCTCGTTTTGGAGCTCCTCCGCCAGCAGGCACTGGTAGGTGACCTCCTTTTCCTGGGGAAAGGCCTTGCCGCACCGGTCGCACACAGCGTCCAGCGTGGTGCGGGCCGTCAGCTCCAGCTCCAGCACATCGGCGGTGTTGCGCACCTGGCCGGTGACCTCCACAGGCTGCGTCACCGGATACCGTCCGGCAAACTCCAGGTCTGAAAGATCCATGGAAAACTGGAAATCCATGCGTTTTCCAGGGGTGTGCAGAATGGGTTTTACATTCAACAGCATAGTCTACCTCGCAATGACACGATCAGTATTATAAGGGATGGAACCGCTGATGTCAAACAATTTTTTCAAATTTCCGGAATTTTTTTGTTTTCTCCCCATCACTGATCCCGGTCCGGGTCCATATGGCGGTTATTGAGGTCGATGCCCATGATGGCGTTGCGGAACCCCTTCTTCAAAACCGCGTAGGTGGTGATGCGGTAAGCGTCCTTGGGCCAGCGCTCCCCCCACCGCGCGCAAAGGATCCGGGCAAACTCCCCGCATCCCGCCTCCTCCCGGTCCAGCAGCATGGGCGAGAGGAAGCTCACCAGCACCTGCTTGTGGTTGACCCGCACCGCCGAGCGGTTCCAGAAGTGCTGATGGCGCCAGCGCTCCTCTACGGCGTCCAGAATGGCGTCCGCCAGAGCCGTCAGGTCCTCTCCGGCCTCCGCCACCGCCTGGTCATAGGCCGGGCCGAAGCGCTCGCAGAAGGCCCGGAAGCCCTTTTCATACTCCCGGCGGGTAAAGCGGTCCAGCCAGCTCTTAGCCTCGTCCAACGGGACGCAGAGTGCATCGATGTTCACGGCTTGTCCTCCTCTTCCGGCTCTTCTGCGCAGGCCGCCTCCGGCTCCGGGGCATCGTCACCGCCGTCCTCCTCATCCTCCAGGTTCCAGGTGTCGGGGTCATCCTTGTGGGCCAGGCTGTAACGGTAGGCCCGCCACTCCCGCCAGAGCAGAAAAACGCCGGCAACGGTGAACACCACCAAGCCCCCGATGTTCAATGCGGGATTGTCGGTCTCCCCGGAGAAGAGGCGCCGCCCCAGCTGCACCGCCACATATAATAAATAGCAAGCGGCCAGGACCCAGATATAATTGACACTGCCCCGGCGCTTTTTTTCAGAAGTCTGCTTCATAGCTGTCATTCTCCTGTTTCGTTAGGATTCCCCGATCCGGCGGACTTTACAACCGGGCCGCAAACGGGTATGATAAGGAAAAAATCTGACTTTTACCAATGGAGGACGCCATGCGGGAGATCACCATCGGAAAGAACGACGCCGGACAGCGGCTGGACCGCTTCGTGGCCAAGAACCTGCCCCTGCTGCCCCCTGCCCTGCTGCAAAAGTACATCCGCCTCAAGCGCATCAAGGTCAACGGCAAGGGCTCCAAGCGGGACACACGGCTTTTGCCCGGCGATACCTTACAATTATATATCAACGATGAGTTCTTTGACAAGCCCTCTGAGGAAAACATGTTCCTGACGGTGTTCCAGCCCCGGCTGAACATCGTCTACGAGGACGAGAACCTCCTGCTGGCAGACAAGCGCCCCGGCATGGTGGTCCACGCCGACGAGACGGAAAAGGTCAACACCCTCATCAACCACATCCAGGCCTACCTCTATCAGAAAAAGGAATGGAACCCCCGGTGGGAGAACGCCTTTGCCCCGGCTCTTTGCAACCGCATCGACCGCAACACCGGCGGCATCGTCATCGCCGCCAAGAACGCCGAGGCCCTGCGGATCCTCAACGAAAAGATCCGGGACCACGAGCTGGAGAAGTCCTACCTGTGCGTCACCGTGGGCCGCCCGGCCCCGGCGGAGGGGAAGATCGAGGGCTTTCTCCGCAAGGACGAGAGTAAAAACCAGGTGACCTTCCACCGCCGCCCGGTGCCCGGAGGCAAGACCGCTGTGACGCTGTATAAAACCCTGGAGACCCGGGGAAAGCTCTCCTTGGTGGAGTGCCGCCTGCTGACGGGCCGGACCCACCAGATCCGGGTGTCCATGGCCCAGATCGGCTGTCCCCTGCTGGGGGACGGCAAATACGGCCGTGGGGACGTGAACCGCAGCTACGGCGAGACCCGCCAGGCCCTCTACTCCTATAAGCTCACCTTCGCCCTGCCCACCGACGCGGGGATCCTCAACTACCTGCGTGGCAGGACCTTCACGGTGGAGAACGTCCCCTTCCGGGACAAGTATTTTCCCCCCCGTTGAACCCTTAGGAAAAATGTATGGGAAATCCCTGTGAAATCAGGGATTTCCCTTGACTTTTCCTGCTCTATCCGATATCATTCTTTATTGCTGAATTTCGACGAGAAAGGTTCCCCCTCAACAGAGAAAAGAGGCGTTCGTTTTCTAAAAAATATTATGACGAAATGGGGGAGGATACATGGCCAAGGAGTTGATTCGCCTGCGGAACCTCTGCATGGCGTTTGACGACGAGCCCGTACTCGACAATCTGAATCTTTATATCAATGACAAGGAATTCCTCACACTGCTTGGACCCAGTGGGTGCGGTAAAACCACCACACTGCGTATTATCGGCGGCTTCACGACACCTACGTCGGGAGACGTCCTGTTCGACGGTGTGAGGATTAATGACGTTCCGCCCTATAAGCGCCAGATCAACACGGTGTTCCAGAAGTACGCCCTGTTCCCTCACCTGAACGTCTTTGAGAACGTGGCCTTCGGCCTGCGGCTCAAGAAGGTGCCGGAAGCGGAGATCCGGGAGCGGGTCATGGAGATGCTGGAGGTGGTGAGCCTCAAGGGCTTTGAAAACCGCAAGCCCGACGCCCTCTCCGGCGGCCAGCAGCAGCGGGTGGCCATCGCCCGGGCCCTGGTGAACCGGCCCAAGGTGCTGCTTCTGGACGAGCCTTTGGGCGCGCTGGACCTGAAGCTGCGCAAGGACATGCAGATGGAGCTCAAGCGGATCCAGCAGCAGGTGGGCATCACCTTTATCTACGTCACCCACGACCAGGAGGAGGCCCTCACCATGTCCGACACCATCGTGGTGATGGACAAGGGCTCCATCCAGCAGATCGGCACCCCCGAGGACATCTACAACGAGCCCAAGAACGCCTTTGTGGCGGACTTCATCGGCGAGTCCAACATCATCGACGGCGTCATGGTCCGGGACAAGGTGGTGAAGATGTACGGCCGGGAGTTCCCCTGCCTGGACGGCGGCTTTGGTGAAAACGAGCCCGTGGACGTGGTCATCCGCCCCGAGGACATCGACATCGTCCCCGTGGAGCAGGGCCAGCTGGTGGGCACCGTCACCGGCGTCACCTTCAAGGGCATGCAGTACGACATCATCGTGGACTTCCGGGGCTTCAAGTGGCTGATCCAGACCACGGACCACTCCCCTGTGGGCGCCCGCATCGGCGTGAAGATCGACCCCGACGGGTTCCACATCATGAAAAAGAGCCAGTATTCCGGCATGTTCGGCGACTACAGCTCCTATTCCGACGAGTACGACGAGCTCTCCGACGTGGAGGCCCTGGACGAGGAAGAAGACCAGGAGCTGCGGGAGGAAGGCTATGAGGAGTAAGGGCGTCGCCATCCCCTATGTGGTGTGGATGGCCATTTTCGTGGTGGCGCCGCTGATCCTGGTGGTGGTGTACGCCGTCACCACCCGGGATGGCAGCTTCACGCTGGAGAACTTCTCCTCCATGCTGCAGTACGCCCCGGTGTTCGGCCGGTCTTTCCTGCTGGCCTTCATCGCCACGGTGGTGTGCATCCTCCTGGGCTATCCCATGGCCTATATCCTGGCCCGGGAGCGGGGCCGCCTGCGGGGCATGGCCACCATGCTCATCATGCTGCCCATGTGGATGAACTTTTTGCTGCGCACTTACTCCTGGGTATTCCTGCTGGAGCGCAACGGCTTTTTCAATACCCTGCTGGAGACCATCGGCCTTCCCAAGCTGGACATCATCGACACCCCCGGCGCCGTGGTGCTGGGCATGGTGTATAATTTCCTGCCCTTTATGGTGCTGCCTATCTTCTCCGTCATCGAGAAGCTGGACCACCGGCTCATTGAGGCCGCCCAGGATCTGGGAGCCAACTCCACCCAGGTGTTCCGCCGGGTGATCTTCCCGCTGTCCCTGCCCGGCGTCCTCTCCGGCGTCACCATGGTGTTCATCCCGTCGGTGTCCACCTTCGTCATCTCCCGCCTCTTAGGCGGCGGCAAGAGCCTTCTTTTGGGCGACCTCATTGAGATGCAGTTCCTGGGCAGCGCCTACAACCCCCATCTGGGCTCCGCCATCTCCCTGGTGATGATGGTCATTGTCCTGGTGAGCATGGGGATCATGAACCGCTTCGGCGAGGGTGAAGGGGAGGCGGTGGTCCTGTGAAAAAGAACGGAATCCTCTCCAGGCTGTTCCTGGTCATCATGTTCCTCTTCCTCTACGCCCCCATCTTCGTGCTCATCGTCTTTTCCTTCAACGACTCCAAGTCCAACGCCGTGTGGGGCGGCTTCACCCTGGACTGGTACGCCCAGCTGCTGGAAAACCGCACCGTGCTGGACGCCCTCCAGACCACGCTGCTGGTATCCATCCTGGCCACCGTCATCGCCACCATCGCCGGCACCGCCGCGGCCATCGGCTTTTCCTCCATGCGCCGCCGGGCCCGCACCGTGTGCCTGACGGTCAACAACATCCCCCTGACCAACGCGGACATCATCACCGGCGTCTCCATGATGCTGCTCTTCGTCTTTGCCGGTCAGGTCCTGGCGGACCTCTCCTCCTGGCTCAACGGCCTTTCCTGGGTGGAGAGCGCCAATCTGTGGTTTGACTTCGGGTTCAATCTGGGCTTTGTGACACTGCTCATTGCCCACATCACCTTTGATATCCCCTATGTGATTCTCTCCGTGCTGCCCAAGATCCGCCAGCTGGATCCCAACCTGGCGGAGGCGGCCCTGGACCTGGGCGCTACGCCCATGACGGCCTTCCGCAAGGTGGTGCTGCCGGAGCTGATGCCCGGCATCATCAACGGCGCCCTCATCGCCTTCACCATGTCCATCGATGACTTCGTCATCAGCTACTTCACTGCCGGCAGCCAGGTCTCCACCCTCTCCATGGTGGTCTACTCCATGGTGCGCCGCCGGGTGAGCCCGGAGATCAACGCCCTGTCCACCCTGATGTTCGTGGCGGTGCTGGCTCTGCTCATCATCATCAACCTGCGCCAGGCCCGGCAGGAAGCCGCCCGGGCCCGGGACCGCCGCGCCGCGGGCCGGTCCTGAATTTCTGGTTGCCCGATCCCCCTCCGGGATCTGGTGATACAGGCGGCAGCGCGGTATGCCGCGTCGCCGCCGCAAGTTCCAAAAACCGAAAGGAGACAAAGAAAGAAATTGAAAAAGACTCTGGCACTCATCTTGGGCCTGACCCTCGCGGCCGGGCTGCTGTCCGGGTGCGTCGGCACCCGGGAGACCACTACCGACACCGAGGGCGATTCCTCTGCGGAGACCTCCGGCGGCGTGGTCAACGTGTACAACTGGGGCGAGTATATCGACGAGTCCGTCCTCACCGACTTTGAAGAGGCCACCGGCATCAAGGTCAACTACCAGATGTACGACAGCAACGAGACCATGTACTCCAAAGTCGCCGCGGGCGGAGCCGAATACGACGTGGTGATCCCCTCCGACTATATGATCGCCCGGATGATCGAGGAGGACATGCTGGAGCCCCTGAACTTCGATAACATCCCCAACGCCTCCGACATCGACCCGGAGCTGCTCAACCCCGCCTACGACCCGGAGAACCAGTACTCCGTGCCCTACATGTGGGGATTGCTGGGCGTCATCTACAACAAGACCATGGTGGATGAGGCGGACCTCGGCAGCTGGGACCTCATGTGGAACGAGAAGTATGCCGACGACATTTTGATGTTCGACAACTCCCGGGACGCCATCGGCATCGGCCTCAAGATGCTGGGCTACTCCTACAACACCACGGATGAGGCCCAGATCAAGGAGGCCGTGGACCTGCTCATTGAGCAGAAGCCCCTGGTCCAGGCCTACGTCATGGACGAGGTCTTCGGCAAGATGGAGGGCGGCAACGCCGCCGTGGGCACCTACTACTACGGCGACTATCTGACCATGGTGGAGAACAACCCCGACCTGGGCTTCTACATCCCCGAGGAGGGCACCAACGTCTATGTGGACGCCATGTGCATCCTCAAGGGCGCCAAGAACAAGGAGAATGCCGAGGCCTTCATCAACTACATGTGCTCCACCGAGGCCGGCCTCAAGAACTGCGAGGAGATCTGGTACTCTACCCCCCTCATGAGCGTCCGGGAGGAGCTGGACCCCGAAGTCTCCGGCGACGTGTACGCCTATCCCGACGAGACCGTCATGGCCAAGTGCGAGAGCTACGCGGGATTGCCCCAGAACATTCTGGACCTGTACGACAGTGAGTGGACCCGGCTCAAGTCCGCCACCTGATTTTCCCAAGCCCTGATACGGGAGGGGTCCGCCGGGAGCCCGGCGGGCCTCTCCCCTGTTTTTGAAGGAGGTACTCTTATGATCGTCATCGGAACCAAATGCCAGCTGCACCTGACCGTCACGGAAGCGCTCACCGCCTCCGCCGTGGGCTCCGGCGCCCTGCCGGTGTTCGGCACGCCCTTCATGTGCGGACTGATGGAAAACGCAGCAATGACCGCCATGCAGTCCTTCCTGGAGGAGGGCCAGGGCAGCGTGGGCACCCACCTGGACATCAGCCACGACGCCCCCACCCCCATCGGCATGGAGGTCTGGGCCGAGGCGGAGATCACCGCCGTGTCCGAAAACGGCAAGATGGTGGATTTCGCCGTGAAGGCCTGGGACGAAAAGGGCCCCATCGGCTCCGGCACCCACACCCGGGCCATCATCAAAAACGAGAAGTTCCTGGCAAAGTGCAACGCCAAGCTGGAGGGCTGAGTGCCTGACGGCGGCAGAAAAGCGGCATCCCGGCCCCATGGGCCCGGGGTGCCGCTTTTTGTACAGGGTCTCTCCCCTCCCCTGGCGTTTTTTGGGCTCTCCGACAGTTGACGCAGTCTTTTGCAGGATGCTATAATCTTCCTTGCAATGCAGTGATTTAGCTCGGCAAATCGTCAGGCTGAACACGGTAAGTTTAGGAGGGACACTATGTTACTGCAGATCATCTCGACGATCTCCGATTTTCTCTGGGGAACGCCTATGACTGTGGCCCTGGTGGGAACAGGGCTGTACCTGGGGATCCGGTTCGGATTCCGCTATAACTTCCGCAAAATCGGCTTCAACTTCCGCAACACCTTCGGCAAAATGTTCAAAAAGGGCGAGGGCACCGGCACCGTCTCCGGCTTCGCCGCCGCCTGCACCGCCATGGCCAACACCATCGGCGTGGGCAACATCGGCGGCGTGGCCACCGCCATCGTCTCCGGCGGCCCCGGCGCCGTGTTCTGGATGTGGGTGTCCGGCCTTCTGGGCATGTCCACCAAGGCCTGCGAGATCATCCTGGGCCAGCGCTACCGGGTCAAGTACAGCGAGTCCATGGACGAGTACATGTGCGACCGCTCCTTCGTGATGAAAAACGCCCTGGGCTGGAAGAAGGGCGCCGTGGTGCTGGCGGTGGCCTGCTTCGTGCTGGGCCCCTGGACCTGCTGCGTGCAGACGGAGTCCGTCACCAGCTCGCTGCAGGAGGGCTTCGGCATCGATCCCCTGATCTCCGTCATCGTGCTGGGCGTCACCTGCTTTTTGACCATCGCCGGCGGCCTCAAGCGCATCTCCTCCATCATGGAGCGGGTGGTGCCCATCATGGCATTGTTCTATGTGCTGGGCGGCCTGGGCATCCTCATCATGAACTGGTCGGAAGTACCCGCCGCCTTCGGCCTCATCTTCAAGAGCGCCTTCACCCCCATGGCCGGCGTAGGCGGCTTCGCTGGTGCCACCGTCCGGGACGCCATCCGCTACGGCATCGCCCGGGGCCTGTACTCCAACGACGCCGGCACCGGCTACGGCATCATCGCCCACGCCTCCGCCAAGACGGACCACCCTGTCCGCCAGGCCTCCTGGGGCTGGGGCGAGGTGTTCCTGGACACCATCGTGGTCTGCTCCGTGACGGCCCTTTCCCTGATCATCACCAACGCCTACATCGACTACCCCGACGTGGACAGCGCCCAGCTGACCACCGTGGCCTTCAAGGTGGCCTACGGCGACTTCGGCGGCTGGTTTATGGCCATCGCCATTGCCATCTTCGCCTGGACCACCATCATCGGCATGTATTACAGCTGCGAGAAATCCGTCAACTACGCCTTCGGCGACACCAAGGCCAACCGCCGGGCCACCTGGGTGTATATGGTCTACTACATGCTCCCCTGCGTCCTCTTCTACAACATCGAGGCGGACACCCTCTGGGCCATGACGGACCTGCTCTCCGCCATCTATGTCATCATCACCCTGCTCTTCATCTACTCCAAGCAGCGGGAGATCTTCCGCCTGTTCCACGACTTCTGGGACCGCTTCGTGCCGGCCCAGGAGCGGGGCGAGAACCCCGAGCCCGTGGTCTACGGCACGGTGGATGAAAAGGCGAAAGGAGAATTCTAAATGCGCATTTCCCTGGAAGAGACACTGGCAAAGACCAAGATCATGGTCATCGATGGGTCCATGTCCACCGCTCTGGAGGCTCTGGGCTGTGACCTCAACGACTCCCTCTGGACCGCCAAGGCCCTGGCGGAGCAGCCGGAGCTGATCCGTCAGGTACATCTGGGCTACTTCCGGGCAGGGGCCGACTGCGGCATCACCGCCAGCTATCAGGCCACCATCCCCGGCCTCACCGCCAAGGGCTACTCCCGGCAGGAGGCGGAGGATTGCATCGCCCGGTCCGTGGAGCTGTTCCGGGAGGCCCGGGAGAGCTGGTGGGCCCAGGAGGGCCGGGAGAGCGGACGCTGTCTGCCCCTGTGCCTGGGGGCCGTGGGGCCCTACGGAGCGTACCTGGCCGACGGGTCTGAGTACCGGGGCAATTACGGCGTCAGTGACGACGTTCTCCGAGACTTCCACCGCCGCCGCATGGAGATCCTCTGGGAGGCCGGGTCCGACCTGCTGCTGCTGGAGACCCAGCCCTCCCTCCACGAGGCCATCATCGAGGCGGAGATCGCCGAGGAGCTGGGGGCCGACTACTGGATCAGCTTCTCCTGCCGGGACGGCAGCCATATCCACGAGGGTGACCGCATCGCCGACTGCGCCGCCGCCCTCTCCCAGGGACACCCCCACCTGCGGATGATCGGCGTCAACTGCACGGCGCCCCAGTTCGTGGAGCACCTCATCGGGGAGCTGAAGCGCTCCACCTCCCTGCCCATTGCGGTGTATCCCAACAGCGGCGAGGAGTACGATCCCGCCACCAAGACCTGGCACGGCAGCCGGGACGGCGTCACCTTCGGGGACTACGCCCACCGGTGGATGCGGGCGGGAGCCAGCGCTGTGGGCGGCTGCTGCCGCACAGTGGATTCCCACATCCGGGAAGTGGCCCGGGCCCGGGAGATCTATTTGAAGCTGGGCCGGTAATACCGGCAGGACACTGCGCAAAAAAGCGGGACGGAAAAATCCGTCCCGCTTTTCTCACGCCCGTTTCCGGGGAATCAGCAGCAGCTGATCCCGGGGAATGGCGTCCCCATCCTCCAGCTCATTGGCCGCCAGAATGGCGGGAATGGTGGTGTTGTACTGTTTGGCCAGATCCCAGGCGCTCTCCTGTTTTCCCATGCACCGCAGCACCAGAGACGGCGCTCCGGTAAGATCCTTGGGATGCTCCAGATCCAGCCGGGCGGCGCTGATGCACATGTGCTTGTCGCAGGCCACCGCCTCCGCCTGGAAGTCCACCGGGAAGCGGACCTCGATGCCCCGGTCTCCCAGGCTCCCCTGTACCTCCTCGGTACAGGCGGCCCGGGCGGTGATCCGGCAGGTCTCCGGCAGCTCCATCTGGCAGGAAACCTCCACGCTGCGCTCCGCCACCAGGGGAACGCCTCCCTCGTCAAGATACAGCGCCCGGACGGAGGCGCTGGTGCGCAGCACCGCCGTCTCCCCCTCCCGGCTGACGGATACCGTGCCGCAGGTGACGGACAGGGACAAAATGGACTCCGCCACCACGCCGATCTCCAGCACCTCCCGCACCGTCTGGCGGCGGTTGAAGCTCTGGCAGAAGCTCACCAGGGACAGCGGTGAGGCGTCGTAGGTAAGCGCATAGGCGGTGGAGTACAGGTCGCTGAGCAGCGTCAGCTCCCGCTGCTCCCGCAGCAGCGCCGTGGCGTGGATGTACAGCGTCACAGCCATCTGGCGCCCCTCGGGATCCCCGCCGTCGATCTGCAGGTCTGTGCCGGAGAGCTGCACCAGCATGGACGCGGCAGCCCCTTCGGCAGCGCCCTCCACCTCCATGATCTGGGAGAATGGCAGCTCCCCGGTAAAGGAGGCGCACTGCCCGTCCTCCTGGCGGTAGAGAAGGCTCATGGTGAACACACCCTTAAAGATGAGCTTGCTGCCCACGATCTTGGTCTCCGTCACCGTGGGCGTCACCCTGCTGCACAGGATCTCCGCGGCCCCCTCCCGCCCGGGGGAGAGATTGAGCTCCTGGGAGAAGGTGAAGTCCTTTTCCGCCACATGGGTCAAGACCATCGCACTCTGATGCTCCTGGCGCTTCTCCACCCGCTGACTCTCCTCCGCCTGGACATCCTCCGTCACGGCGACGCTGATGCGGCGGTAGCCAGTCACCCGGGTCACCAGCTTGCAGTGGGTGAAGACCTTCCGGGGATTGAGCAGACGGGTCTCCAGCAGCTCCGCCCCGGTCTCCGCCGTCAGGGCGGCGCACTCCGGCAGGGCGTGGGCGTCCCCCTGGGCGGTAAAGGGGATGGCGAACTCCAGTGTCCGGATGCCGCCCTCCCCGTCGGGAGTATAGAGGACGCTGACCCGCACGGTGCCGGAGATCTCCGCCCGGCCGTCCCGGATCTCCCGGCCGTGGAGGAACACCGCGCCCTGGGTCTCGATGATCCGGGCGATGTCCGGGCAGTAGTCCGGCACGATGGTCTCCGCCGTCTCCTCCTGGGTCAAAATCAGCTCACCGCCGCTGTCATATCCCTCAAAGCAATTTTTTTGCAGTTCCAGTTCCATGGTCACTTGCCCATCCTTTCCCGGCTGTTCAACCTGTGATGTTCCACTTTATGAACCGCCGGGAGCGCTTATGCCTGAATGTGGAAGAGTCTGCGCAGAATGCCGCTGAGGGCCTTGGGGGATTTCCAAACCACGATCTTCATAAAAACGCTCCTTTCTCTACCGCCGGCAGCAGGCGCAGCCGCAGGCGATCAGCAGCACCGCCACCAAAAACATCAGCGCACCCACCGGAAATACGGCGGCGATCAGAATACCGGCGCCCAAAGCCACCGCGCAGATGCCCAGGATCCAGTGTCCGCACCCGCGAAACATACGCCCCACACCCCTTTCTCACTCCAGTATATACACCCCGGCCCGTCCGGGTACAAAAAAAGCCGCCGGACGCGGATACGTCCGGCGGTCTTTTTCAATGTTTCTTCTCCTGCCAGTCCTGAAGGGGCTTGAGTTCCTCGTAAAGGCGCAGGTAGCTCTGATGGCGGCTGGGCTGGATGTCCCCTCGCTCCACCGCCGCCAGCACGGCGCAGCCCCGCTCCTTGGTGTGGCTGCATCCCACGAACCGGCACTGGTCCAGATAGGGGGCAAACTCCCGGAACGTCTCCGGCAGGCGGTGTTTGAGTTCCAGGTTCAGCTCGTCGGTCTCAAAGGAGGAGAACCCCGGTGAATCCACCACATCCGCCCCGCACGCCAGGTGGTAGAGCTCCACATGCCGGGTGGTGTGGCGTCCCCGGCCCAGGGCCTGGCTGACGTCCCCTACCTGGATCTGGAACTCCGGATCCAGGGCGTTGAGAATGCTGGATTTTCCTACGCCGGAGTTTCCTGTAAAGGCAGACAGCTTACCAGTTATCTGCCCTTTCAGTTCCTCCAGCCCCTCCCCGGTTTCCGCGCTGACCCGGATAGTGGGGAACCCGGCGGCGGTGTAGATCCGGAAGAGCTCCTCCGCCGGATCCAGGTCGCACTTGTTGAGGACCACCACTACCTCACAGTCTTTCAGGGCAGCGATGGCCGCCACCCGGTCAATGAGGAAGGGATCCGTCTTGGGGATGGCGCCGGAGGCGATCACCACCAGCTGGTCGATATTGGCCACGGCGGGGCGGGTAAAGGCATTGCACCGGGGCAAAATGGCGTCCACCACCCCGGTACCGCTGCCCAGATCCTGGATCTCCACCCAGTCCCCCACCAGAGGGCTCATGCCCTCCCGGCGGAATTTTCCCCGGGCCCGGCAGGTGTATTCCGTGCCCTCTGCATCCACGTAGTAAAATCCGCTCAGGGCCTTGCGGATGCGTCCTTTAATTGCCATCAAAGGTCACCGTCTCACTCCACCAACGCTGATTGTCCACATAGGCTTCTACCTTGGAAGAGCCGCTGCCTTCAATCTCACGGGTAAAGCTGCCCACCGTGCAGTCCACCTCTCCCTCATAAATCAGCCGACCGTCCTGATAGAGCTCCAGATATGCCTGCTCACGATCCGTGGGCAGCGGGACCGTCACGGTGGTACTGCCGGTTCCAGCCTCTCCGCCGTTCTCCGGCCCCTTGCTGACCACGAAGGTGATCTTGTCGCCGGGCTGGACTTCCGCGCCCGCGTCGGGCGTCTGGCGGATGATCTCTCCCACCGGTTTGTCGCTGTACTCGTCCGTCACGGTGACATCATCCGGGTTGAGACCAAGTCCCTCCAGTTGGCCCAGGGCGGTTTCCAGCTGCACGCCTACAAAGTTGATGAGGGGAATGGGCTGCTTGCCCTTGCTGAGCACCAGGGTGATGGTGTCGCCCTTGTGGAGCGTCTCTCCCTCCACAGGGTCGGAGGAGATGACACAGCCGGCCTCCACATCATCGTTGTAGACCATCAGTTCCTCAGGCGCCTCAATGGTGAGGTCGTACTTGTCCGCCAGATTCTTCAGCAGCGTCTCCGCGCCACGCTGGCTCTGTCCCACCACATTGATCATCTCACCGGTATCCTCTCCGTCGCTGACCCAGACCTTGATGACCAGGTTGTCGCCCTGGCGCTCCTCCCCTTCCTCAGGGTCCTGGCGGCAGATCTCGCCTTTCTCGTACTTATCGCTGAACTCGGTACCCTGGACAGCGATTTTGAAGATATCCTTGATCTCCGGCAGCTCCTTGGCTTCTTCCTCCGTGCAGCCCAGCAGATCCGGCACCACATAGGAGGTGGGGGCCGTGCCGAAGGAGCCGAAAATCGTCCGGAAAAGCACCACGATCACAGCCACCGCCAGCACCACGGCCACGCCGATGAGGACCGTATTGCGCTTATTGGAGCCACGGCGGGGCCGGTCATAGTCATCGTCGTAATCGTCATAGCGGCGGCGCTCCCGCTCGCTTTCCCGGGCAGGACGGTGCCCGCCCTGCCCGTTGCTGCCGGAGAGAATGCTGGCGGTGCGCAGAGGCCGGGTGGGCTCATCGGACTCCTCCGGGCGCAGATCCTCCAGCTCGAAGTCCAGGCTGACGCCGGGGTTCTTGCGGAAGGCCTCCAGGTCGGCGATCATGGCGTCGGCGGAAGGGTACCGCCGGTCCAGATCCGGCGCCATGGCCTTCATGCAGATGAGCTCCAGCTGCTCCGGGATGTCGGGATTGATCTCCCGGGGTGCCAGAGGGATGGAGCTCAGGTGCTGGATGGCCACGGACACGGCGCTGTCCCCCTCGAAGGGCAGCCGCCCGGTGAGCATCTCATAGAGCACCACGCCGGCGGAGTAGATGTCGCTGCGGGCATCGGTGCGGTCGCCCCGGGCCTGTTCCGGGGAGATATAGTGGACGGAGCCCAAAGCCTCCTGGGTCAGGGTCTGGGCGGAGTTTTCCAGGCAGGCGATGCCGAAGTCGGCCACCTTCACGCTGCCGTCCCGCAGCACCATGACGTTCTGGGGCTTGATGTCCCGGTGGACGATGCCCCGGCTGTGGGCGTGGCTGAGGCCCCGCATGATCTGGGTGATGAAGTGCAGGGATTCCCGCCAGTTCAGCTGGCCCCGCTTCTCCATATACTGCTTGAGGGTGATACCGTCGATGAGCTCCATGACGATATACTCCGTGTCACCGCCCCGGGACACGTCATAGACGGAGACGATGTTGGGGTGGGACAGCTGGGCTACGGCTGCGGCCTCCGCGTTGAAGCGGCGGCGGAAGTCCTCATCCTGAGCCAGGTCGCTCTTGAGGATCTTCACCGCCACCAGGCGGTTGAGCCGGTGGCACTTGGCCTTATAGACCACCGCCATGCCGCCTGTGCCGATGCGCTCCAGGATCTCATAGCGGTTGTCCAGCATTTTTCCAATGTACTGATCCATGGTTTCTTCCCCCTCCCTTACAGCTTGCGGGCCAGGACAGCGGTAATGTTGTCCGGCGCGCCGTGGTGCTTGGCGATGGCCAGCAGACGGTCCAGGCAGGTACCGGGGTCGTCCCCGTGGACGATCTCAAAGAGCATCTCCTGATCGGAAACCGTCTCGATGAGGCCGTCGGTGCAAAGGAGCAGGTAATCCCCCACCTCCATGGGGCAGATAAAGCCGTCGCAGGCGGCGGAGATATCGGGCCCCAGGGCCCGGGTGATGAGGTTGCGGTTGGGATGGTGGCGGGCCTCCTCCGCGGTGATGTCCCCACGGTCCACCATGCTCTCCACCAGGGAGTGGTCCTTGGTGACCCGGGTGATGCCCTCGGGGGTGATGTGGTAGGCCCGGCTGTCTCCCACGTTGGAGATCACCGCGCCGCCCTCCCAGGACACCGCGGACACCAGGGTGGTACCCATACTGCGGCAGTCCACGGAGCGCATGGCAGCCTCCCGGACAGCCCGGTTGGCGGAGGCCACGGCATAGGCTGAGAGCTCCTTGAGCTCCTCCGGCGTCAGGCCGGGGCGCAGGGTGCGGCGCATCTCCTCCATAAAGGTGGTGACGGCGATGTGGCTGGCCAGCTGGCCGCCGGCGGCGCCGCCCATCCCGTCGCACACCACGCAGACGGTGTGGCCGGAGGGGGCGTGGAACTCGGTGCCGTAGGCGTCCTGATTGTCCTTGCGCACCAGGCCCACGTCCGTCATGGCCCAGATTTTCATCATTGGGAATCCTCCCCTTTCTTTGCTTCTTCCATGGCCTTGCGGCGCAGCTGCCCGCAGGAGGCGTCGATATCGCCGCCCAGGCTTCTGCGGACGGTGGCGGTGACCCCCTGGGCCTCCAGCCGCTTCTGGAAGGCCGCCACGCGGCGGGAGGGCTTGAAGGGGCTCTCCACCACGTCGTTAAGGGGGATCAGGTTCACATGGCCCGGCATCCCCCGGAGCTTTTTGACAATGAGGTCTGCCTGCCAGTCATGGTCATTGACGCCGTCGATCATGGCGTACTCAAAGGAGATGCGCCGCCCGGTCTTGCGGAAATAGTCGTGGCAGGCGGCGAAGAGCTCCTCCACATCGTAGGCCCGGTTCACCGGCATGATTTTGGAGCGGGTCTCGCTGTCCGGCGCGTGGAGGGACACCGAGAGGGTCAGCTGCAGCCCCAGCTCCGCCAAACGCCGGATGCCGGGGATCACGCCGCAGGTGGAAAGGGAGATATGGCGCATGCCGATGTTCATGCCGTCCGGGTGGTTCACCAGCTCCAAAAACCGCAGGACATTGTCCAAATTGTCCATGGGCTCTCCAATGCCCATCAGCACGATGTTGGAGATCTCCAGTCCGGAATCCAGCTGGGTGAAGAGCACCTGGTCCAGCATCTCCGCGGCCGTCAGGTCCCGGACCTTGCCGGCGATGGTGGAAGCGCAGAAGGCGCAGCCCATGCGGCACCCTACCTGGGAGGAGATACACACGGTGTTGCCGTGATGGTACTGCATCAAAACCGTCTCGATACAGTTGCCGTCGGAGAGCTCCCAGAGGTACTTGGTGGTGCCGTCCAGCCGGGAGACCTGCTTGCGCTCCCGCCGGGGCACGGTCAAAATACACTGTTCCCGGAGGGTCTGCCGCAGGGCGGCGGGGAGATTGGTCATCTCATCGAAGGAGGTGACGCCCCGGTGGAGCCAGGAGAACACCTGCTTGCCCCGGAAGCCGGGCTGCCCCAGCTCCTTGAGGTATGCGGTAATCTCCCCCTCCGTCATGGATTTCAAATCGGTCATAACGGTCCTCATGTTTCGCGCCGCGTCATGCGGCAGATGTAAAAGCCGTCGGTACCGTGGCGCTGGGGCCACAATGTCACCTGGCCGTCCTCCCGGGAGCCGTATCCCGGAAGGTCAAAGGGTGTCCGGATAAAGTCCGGATGCTCCGCCAAAAACGAATCCGTCACCTGCTCATTCTCCTCCGGGAGGATGGTGCAGGTAGAGTACACCAGGGTGCCGCCGGGACGCACATAGCGGGCGGCATTGGTCAAAATGGCACTCTGGATCACCGGCAGGGCAAAAAGCTCGTCGGCGCTTTTATAGCGGGTATCCGGCTTCTTGCGGATGATGCCCAGGCCCGAGCAGGGCACATCAGCCATCACCACGTCGAACCGCTCCAGCCAGTCGGGATTCTCCCGGCGGCCGTCGGCGGCAGCGGTGGCGATGATGGAGATGCCCAGCCGCTCCGCCCCCTCCCGGATCCGGGAGAGCTTGTTTTCGTGGAGATCGCAGGAGAGGATACTCCCCCGGTTCCCCATGGCCATGGCGGCGCCGAAGGATTTGCCGCCGGGGGCGGCGCACATGTCCAGCACGCGGTTTCCCGGCTTCACCCCGGCGATCTGTGCTACCAGGGCGGCGGCGCCGTCCTGCACCAGGAATTTTCCCTCCCGGAAAGCAGGCAGGGCCAGGAGATCGCCCGTGTGATCCAGCTCCAGGCAGCCCGGCACCCAATCATGGGGCCGGACACCCACGCCGGAAGCTTCCAGCTCCGCCGACAGCGCCTCCGCTGTGGTCTTCAGGGGATTCACCTGCACCGTCAGGGGCGCCACGCCGTTATCCAAGCGCAGCAGCGCCTCCGTCTCCGCTTCTCCCAACAGGGCCACCAGGCGCTTCACCAGCCACCGGGGGTGGCTGTAGCGCACGGAGAGGGCCCGGACGGCATCCTTGTCCGGCAGGGCCGGCAGGGCTTCCTTGTGGATGGAAAGCTGGCGCAGCACGGCGTTTACCAACCCCGCCGCCGCACCCCGGCCGGTCTCCTTGGCCAGATTCACCGACTCGTTGACGGCCGCACTGTCCGGCACCTTGTCCAAGAACAAAATCTGATAGGCCCCCAGCTGCAAGATCTCCCGCAGGGGCGGCTGGAGATGCTCCAGGGCCTGGCGGCAGTAGGCGGAGAGATAGTATTCCAGCAGCAGCCGGTTTTGCAGCACCCCGTAGACCATCCGGGTGCACAGGGCCGCGTCGGACTCGGAGAGGCGGTCCCGGGAGAGCTGTGCCTTCAAGGACGCGTCCGCCCAGGCGCCGTTTTTCCGGCAGGCGGTGAGCACCCGCAGCGCGGCGGACCGGGCGGTGGCCCGGTTTCGCACCGGGGCGCTCATTCGCGCCCTCCGCCCCGGCGGCTGCCGCCGCCCCGGGCCAGGAAGATCAGCACGAACCGCAGCAGCTGCAGCACGGACATCAAAAGGGCCGCCACATAGGTCAGTGCCGCCGCCCGCAGCACTTTCCGGGCCCCGTAGGCCTCGTCCGTATCCAGCAGGCCCTGCTCTTCAATGGCAGCCATGGCCCGGCCGGAGGCGTTGAACTCCACCGGGAGGGTCACCAGCTGGAAGAAGGTGGTCAGGGAAAACAGGATGATGCCCACCAGGAACAGGGACTGGCTGTAGAGCAGCAGGCCGATGATCAAAAGGAAAAAGGACAGCCGGGATCCGATCTGGGTGACCGGCACGATGGCTGTGCGCAGCCGCACGGGCCCGTACCCCACCGCATACTGCACGGCGTGTCCCGCCTCATGGGCGGCCACGCCCACCGCCGCGATGGTGGGGGCGCCGTAGACAGACTCAGAGAGGTAGATGGTGTTGTCCCGGGGATCGTAGTGGTCGGTGAGGGTCCCCCGGGTGGTCCGGATGGGCACGTCGTAGACGCCGTTGGCCCGCAGCACCGCCTCCGCCGCCTGGGCGCCGGTGATGCGGCGGCGGTTGTTGACGGCGTTGTAGCGCCGGAAGTTCCCGCTCACCTGCATCTGCGCCCAAAGGGAGAGCAACAGCACCGGGATCAGCAGCAGCACGTACAGGTTGTTGGCCAGAAATTCTCCGTAATTGTAATAACCGTAAGAATAATAGGGCATAGAAAACCTCGCAAGAAAAGATTTGCCAAAGGGCTCCCGCCGTCTTACACGTCCATGGGGTGTCCCAGCAGATAGGCCGCGGCGGCCATGCGCTTGCCGCCCTCCGCCTGGATCTCCGTAAGATACAGGCTCTCCCCGCTGCCGCAGGAGACCCGGATGCCCCGCTTGTCGGCGGAGAGGATGGTGCCCGGCGCGGCGGAAGCGGCCTCCCCCGGCGCGGTGCGGTAGACCTTGAAGCGGGTGCCCGCCAGCTCCGCCGTGGCGCAGGGCCAGGGGATCAGGCCCCGAACCTGGCAGTCAATGGCCCGGGCGCTGCGGCTCCAGTCGATGGGAGACATCTCCCGGGAGAGCATGGAGGCGTAAGTCCCGCCGTTCTCCGGCTGAGGGGTCCGGGTGGCGGTGCCGTTTCCGATGGCCGCTACCGCCTCGCTGAGGGCCTCCGCCCCCAGCTCCGCAAGACGGACCGTCAGAGCCTGGGCATCCTCGTCGGAGCCGATGGGGGTGGACTTCTGGAGAATCACGTCTCCGGCGTCCAGCTCCTTGGCCATATACATGATGGAAACGCCGGTCTCCGCCTCTCCCTCCAGGATGGCCCAGTTGATGGGAGCCGCTCCCCGGTACTTGGGCAGCAGGGACGAGTGGACATTGATGGAACCGTACTTGGGATAGTCCAGCAACTCCTCCGGCAAAATCTTGCCGTAGGCCGCCACCACGATGAGCTCCGGCTTCAACTCCTCCACAATGGACATAGCCTCCCCGTCCCGGGCCTTGAGAGGCTGGTAAACGGGGATATTTTGTGTTAAGGCATATTCCTTCACAGGGGAGAACATCAGCTTGTGTCCCCGGTTTTTCGGCTTATCCGGCTGGGTGAAGACCCCGCACAGCTCGTGTCCGTCCTCCACCAAACGGCGCAGAGAGGCCACGGCGAAATCCGGCGTGCCCATAAACAGGATCCGCATGGATTACTCCCCTTCCTCTTCGTGCTCCAGATACTCCCGCAGCTCCTCGTCGCTGAGGAAGTGATCCACGTGCTCCACGAACAGGTGGCCGTCCAGATGCTCGATCTCATGGCAGAAGGCACGGGCGGTCAGGGCCTCGCCCTCCACCTCGAACCAGTTGCCGTCCCGGTCCTGGGCCCGGACCCGCACCACATTGGGGCGGGTGACGATGCCCCACTTGCCGGGGACGCTGAGGCAGCCCTCCAGTCCCGTCTGCTCCCCGCTCTGGGCCACGATCTGGGGGTTGATGAGCTCGATGAACTCACCGCTGCCCTCGTCCAGCACCACGCACGCCCGGCGCAGCACCCCCACCTGGGGGGCAGCCAGACCGGCACCATTGGCATCTTCCAGTGTCTCCGTCATGTCGTCCAGCAATTCATGCAGGTGGGCGTTGAACTCCGTCACAGGACGGCAGACCTTGGTCAAGCACTCGTCCCCCTGCTCTACGATCTTTCTCAGTGCCATAATATACCTCCCCGGACCGCATCACTCCATAGGATTGCAGTCCACAAATAGATTCACACCACGAAACTGCCGCTGCCCGGCAAACCAGCGCAGTACGCTGTCCACCCGCTCCCGGGTGGCGCGGTCGTTGCGCCGCACCAGCTGGCAGCGGTAGCGGTAGCGGTTGTTAACTTTCAAAACCGGCGCCGGAGCCGGGCCCAGCACCTCTGTCTCCGGATCGTCGCCCCACAGCTGCCGCAATGCCTCCCGCACGGAGGCGGCGGCCCGCAGCACACTCCCCTCCTCTGTTCCCGAGAGGGTGAAGAGGAACCAGTCCGCGAAGGGCGGACAGCGGCGCAGCTGCCGCAAGCGGATCTCGCTCTCATAAAAGCGCCCGTAATCCTGCCGGGCGGCGCACTGGATCACGTCGTTTTCCGGCGTGTAGGTCTGGATCACAGCCCGGCCCTGCTTGTCTCCCCGGCCCGCCCGGCCCACCACCTGGGTCAGCAGGCTGAAGGTCCGCTCCGCCGCCCGGAAGCTCTCCACATACAGCGACAGGTCCGCCGACAAAACACCCACCAGCGTCACATTCTCAAAATCCAGCCCCTTGGCCACCATCTGGGTGCCTAAGAGGATAGGGATGCGCTCCTTCTGGAACCGGCGCAGGATGGGCCCATGGCCGGAGGCGGTGGTGTCCGCGTCCATACGGAGGATCTCTGTGTCCGGGAACAGCTCCCGCAGCTCCTCCTCCACCTTCTGGGTGCCGGCGCCCACATGCTTCATGAGGCCCCCGCATACCGGGCACCGGTCCGGCGCCCGCTCCGAGTGGCCGCAGTGGTGGCACATGAGCCGCCCGTTGGCGGAGTGATAGGTCAGCGCCACGGAACAGCGGGGGCACTCCGGCACATAGCCGCACTCCCCGCAAAGGAGCATCCGGCTGTTGCCCCGGCGGTTGAGGAACAAAATGCTCTGCTCCCCCCGCTCCAGGTTGGCCTCCAGCTCCCGGAGAAGCTCCCCGCCGATGAGGCCGGAATTGCCGTTGCGGATCTCCCGGCGCATGTCGGAAACAATGACCTGAGGCAGCGCGTGGCGGTTGTAGCGGCTTTTCAGCTCTGCCAGATGGTAGATCCCCTGCTCCGCCGCCCAGGCGGTCTCCACCGAGGGGGTTGCGGAACCCAGAACCAAGACTGCGTTGCTGCGGCCGCAGCGGTATTTGGCCACGTCCCGGGTGTGGTACCGGGGCGGGTTTTCCGATTGATAGCTGCCCTCCTGCTCCTCATCCAGGACGATGAGGCCCAGGTTCTCCAGGGGGGCAAAAACAGCGGAGCGGGTACCCAGTACCACCCGGGCCTCTCCCCGCCGGATGCGCTTCCACTGGTCGTAGCGCTCCGTCATCCGCAGTCCGCTGTGAAGCATGGCCACCTCCTGCCCGAAGTAGGAGGAGAATTTGCGCATCATCTGCGGCGTGAGCACGATCTCCGGCACCAGCACCATGGCGGTCTTCCCCTGAGAGAGGACCTCCTGCACCAGGCGCAGATACACCTGGGTCTTGCCGCTGCCGGTGACGCCCTGGAGCAGCACGGCCTCCGGCCGTCCCGTCCCGGTGAGGGAGAGGATCTGCCGGAAGGCGGCCTCCTGCTCTTCACTCAGCCGGATGGGCGCTCCCGGCTCCACCGGCTCCTCCGGCTGGGAGATCCGCAGCTCCTCCTCCTGGGAGAAGGCGATGAGCCCTGCCTTCTCCATGCTCCGCAGGGACTGCATGGAGGCTCCGGTAAAATAGCACACATCCGCCGCGCTGGTGCGGCCTGCGGACGCCAAGAGATGCACCACCTCCCGGCGGACCGGCGAAGCGCGGCGTCCGCTCTCCACCATGGCCAGCGCCTCCTGAGCGTCCGTGGCCAGCTCCACCATCCGGCGGGTCTTGTCGGACACCTGCCGGCGGGCGCTGGCGGCACAGGTGACGGCCCCCGCCTTCCGCAGCGCGTGCAGCACGGAGGCGGTATCCTCCCCGCACTGCTCCCGCAGCGTCTCCAGCGGTGCGCTGCCGCCGCCGGCGGCAAGGGCCTCCAGCACCGCCTCCCCGCCGGGCACCGGGGGCTCCGGTGCTGTGCCGGTCAGGGTCCAGACCTCCTGGAGATGGTACCAGAGCCCCGCAGGCAGGATGGTCTTCACCGCCTCAAAGAGGGTGCAGAAGTACCGGCTGCGCATCCACAATGCCATCTGGATCCCCTCCCGGTTCAGCACCGGCTCCGCATCCAGCAAATCGCCCAGGGGCTTGAGAGCGGGAGTCTTCTCCCCCGTCCCCACTGCCAGGATGATCCCCTCCGACGTGCGGTTTCCCTTTCCAAAGGGCACGGTGACCCGGACGCCGGGTACCACCCGCTCCGCCAGAGGGGCGGGGATCAGGTAGTCATAGGGCTTGTCAATGGAATAGGGCGCGGCGCTGACCGCTACCTTTGCAATGCCGGCGGTCTCCATGCCTCGCCCTCCTCCGTTACTCCTCGATGGTCAAATCCATGTTTCTGGCGTCCAGCTTGCCCTCGGCCACCTCATGGATGGCCATGGTGACGGGCTTATCCTCCAGATGCTCGCCGCTCTCATCGGCGGCCTCGGCGATCTGGCGGGCCCGGCGGGCCACCACGTTCACCAGCATGTAGCGGTTGGGGATATAACTGGTCAGCTTGTTCATTGCGGGATACAGCATCATAATGATCTACTTCCATTCTGCCTGATTTCGGCTAAATTTTTTGTCGGATACACCAAGAAACGCCGGGATTATTTGCTGTTGATGATCTCCATGCGCTCCTTGGGCTTGCAATGCTCCGCCGTCATGATGGCGTTGAGCTCACGCACCGCGTTGTCCACGGTGTCGTTGATGACGAAATAATCATAGGTGTGGGCCGTCTGGAACTCCACCTTGGCCCGCAGCAGCCGCTTTTGGATCTTCTCCATGGGATCGGTGCCCCGCTCGGTAAGGCGGCGCTCCAGCTCCGCCCAGCTGGGGGGCGCGATGAAGATGCGCACTGTGTCCGGCCGCTTGCTGCAAACCTGGATGGCGCCCTGGATCTCGATATCCAAAATCACGTCCTTACCCTGGTTCATGGCATCGTCCACCAGCTTCTTGGGGGTGCCGTAGAAGTTGCCCACATACTCGGCATACTCCAAAAACTCGTCCGCCGCGATGCGCTGGCGGAAGGTGTCCACATCCAGGAAGTGGTAGTGGACGCCGTCCACCTCGCCGGGACGGGGATCCCGGGTGGTGGCGGACACGGAAAAATACAAATTGGGCCGGGACTCCATCAGAGCGGCCAATACGGTGCTCTTTCCCACGCCGGAAGGCCCCGAGATAATAAACGTCTTACCCTTTCGCATACTCTCACTCTCTCTCCTCATTGGATCCAGTTTGCCCGGATACGCCGAATTTCTCCGGCGGCAGGGCAGACAAAATCACATGGTCGCTGTCCATGATGAAAATGGAAGCGGTCTTGCGCCCGTAGGTGGCGTCGATGAGCATTCCACGCTCCCGGGTCTCCTGCACCATCCGCTTGATGGGGGCGGAATCCGGGCTGACGATGGCCACCAGCCGCTCCTGGGACACCATGCTGCCAAAGCCGATGTTGATGAGCTTCATGGCTGCCCCCTCACTCGATGTTCTGGACCTGCTCGCGCATCTTCTCCACCTCGGCCTTGAGCCCCACCACCACCTGGGCGATGGCCACGTCGTTGCACTTGGAGCCGATGGTGTTGGACTCCCGGTTGACCTCCTGGATGAGGAAGTCCATCTTGCGGCCCATGGGCTCATCGGACTCCAGCATGGTGCGCAGCTGAGCCACGTGGCTGCGCAGCCGCACCGTCTCCTCGTCCACGGCCACCTTGTCGGCGTAGATGGCGGCCTCCGTCAAAATCCGCTGGGGATCGATGGTGGTGCTTTGGAGCACCTCCTCCATCCGGGCGGTGAGCTTGGCCCGGTACTCCGCCACCGTCTCCGGGGAGCGCGCCTCCACCTGGGCGGTATAGTGCTCGATGGTGGTGAGCCGGCCGCCGATGTCCTCCGCTAGCTTTTGGCCCTCCACAGCGCGCATCTGGTTGTAGGCCGCCAGGGCCTCCTCCAGCACGGCGCAAAGATCCGCGCTGACGGTCTCCAGATCCTCGTCCTCCTTGGTCACCGTCAGGACGTCCGGGAACCGGGAGAGTGTCTCCGGCGTCACGTGGGCCTCGGTACCGCAGACCTCCGCCAGCTCGCCCAGGGCCGCGGCGTACTGGGCCGCCAACTCCCGGTTGACGGTGACCTTGGCCACGTCTGCCGCGGAGGCGTCCACGGTGATATAGACATCCACCTTGCCCCGGGAGACCGCCTTCTGGACGCAGGCCTTCACCGCGTCCTCGGCGAAGGTGTACATCCGGGGCATCTTCACAGTGCAGTCCAGATAGCGGTTATTGACGGAGCGCACCTCCACGGTGATGTCCCTCTTGTTGCGCATTTGTCTTGCCCGGCCGTAGCCGGTCATGCTCTTAATCATACGTTCTTCCTTCCTTCCCCGGCTCAGCAGCAGAAGAAATAACCGCCGCTGTTGCAGCAAAGATATAAGCAGCACAGCTCCGCGCACAGGTTGCCGCTGCAGGCGTTGGTGCCGAATACGCCGCCGTCGGGGCGGTAAGCGCTTTGTCCGCTGTTTTCCATATACTCCAGAGCGGAGCGGTACTCGGCGTTGCCGGGATCCATCTGGCAGGCGGTTTGATAGTAGCGCTTGGCCTCGTCCATCCAGCCCCGGCGGTAGCACACGGCGCCCTTGAGGAAGTTCCACTCGGCGTTGTGGTCGGAGTAGTTGGCCAGCAGCGCCTCCGCCCGGCTCAGATCCCCGGTGCTGATGGCGATGCGCACCTGCTGGAGCACGGAGCTGCCGGAGGCGGACTGCCCATAGCGCTGGTACCCGCCATACCCGCCGTACCCGGAGGAACCATAGCTGCCGGAGGAGCCGCCGTAAGAGGAGCCTGTGCCGGAGGACCGGCCGCTGCGCTCCTTGGTGATCTGCTCGTAGGCGGCATTGATCTCCTTCATTTTCTCCTGGGCCAGATCTGCCAGGGGATTATCGTGGTAATTGTCCGGGTGGTATTTCCGTGCCAGGTTCAAATATGCCTTTTTGACCTCCGCGTCGGTGGCGGTCTCCGGCACACCCAGGATCTGATAGGGATCGTTCATGTGGTTTCCTCGTCCTTCTTGTGTTTCTTTCTGTATCCGCCCCGGGCCACGCGGCGGTAAGTTCCGTCCAGCACCGCTTTTCCCACGGCGAAGAGGCCGGTGTAAACGGTGCTCTCCAGCAGCGGCCGCCACACGCCGAAGTCCCACAGCTCAAAAGCCGTGGTGATCATGTGGATGGAGTGATCCAGCGTGTACCCGAAATCCCGGCGGGCCTCCGGTGTCCACGTACCCTCCGTCAATCCGTAGCGCAGTGCCACGGGATTGTAGTTTCCGGAGGCAGCGTCCTCCTTCAGATCGTCTGCCGCGTCCACCAGGTAGATCCACCGGCCCAGGTGATAGAGCATCTGCTCCAGAACCCGGCGGCGGACAGGGTCGTCCACCTCCCCGGCAGCACCGGAGAGCAGCGATGCAAAGGCATCCGCCGCCTGATCCATGGAGGGGCAGCGCTCCTCCTCCAGCCGGGAGAGCAGCGTCAGCTGCTCCCGGGTGTGGGCATCAAACTCCGGCCGCCGGGCCGCCGCCTTCCGGTAGGATCCGGCAATGGCACCGCAGAGGGCCCGGTAAGCGATTCCCTTGGCCGCCCCATGATCCTGGGCCCCGTCCCGCAGCTGCCAGTAGGCCAGGATCACACTCTCGTCCGCCGCCAGCTCCAGTGCCGGGGAACCGGCATCGTAGGGCCGCTCCCGCAGGGGGCTGGCGGGGCACCGCCCGCACAGCCGGCAGGACTCCTCCCCCTCCGAGAGCAGGATGGCCAGGAACGTGAAATCATAATTCAGCAAGAACCGGGCCCGGAAGCCGTATCGCCGGGAGAGCTCATGGCAGAGCCCGCAGTAGATCCGGCGAAAGCGGTCCTGCTCCTCCTGCCCCAGGAGCTTCAGCGGCGGCTTTACATATCCAAACATACCCGCCGATGCTTAAAACAGCCTGACAATGGTAAAGGTCAACCCTCCCTGTCGGCGCAGCCGCCGGTCATAAGCCACGGCGATGAGGATGCCCAGCACGAAGCCGGCTGCCGCCACGCCATAGCGTACCGCCAGGCTGGAGACGGCGATGGTGGCAAAGTATCCCACCAAAAACAGCACGATGGGGGTCAGGTATACCAGCATGACGATGTGGAGCATCTTTTTGGTGCTGCTCTCCACCACCACCTTCTGACCAGGCTGGGCCCCAATGGGGTTCAGGGCTTTGGCCCGTACCGCCGCGCCGGTGACGCCGCAGCCGGCGCACTCCTCGCAGTCATGTCCGCAGGCGGACTTGCGGGGCACTGAGATCTCCGCCCGCTGGGCGTCCAATATCCGTTCAACTGTTGCGATCTGTGTCATAGTTTTCGTCTTCCTCCGTGCGCACCTGCGCACATTTCAAATTTTCTGATTGTCCGGCCGGGTCATTCCGACGGCTCCGGCTCGGGATTGTCACTGTCCGGCTGGGTGCCGTTTTCCCGGATGGTCACCTGCACCACATAATTGCCGGAAACGCCCACGTCCACACCGTTGACCTTGACTTGGGCAGGTACGGTATAGCTGCCGGTGGCGGAGCTGAGCTCCGAGAGATCCACCGTCACCTCCACGTCGTCACCGGTGACGGCGGCCACGTCTGCGGAGGTGCCGAAGACCGTCACCGTCAGCTCCGAGGTGAGGATCTCCGTAGTCTTTCCCTGGGGATAGTTGGACAAGGTGAAGTTCTGGGTCGTCACCTGGGCAGAGGTCATGTCATTGAAGGAGATCTGCAGCGTGGCCCGGGTGACGCCGCTGAGGTTGGTGCACCCCTCCGGGACGGTGATGGGGTAGCTGTACGTGGCGGTGCCGCTGTCCAGCAGGGACAATAGGTCAAAGGCCTCGCTGCCCAGGGTGATGCTGTCCACATCCCGCAGCACGCCTGCGTCACCGGAGACGGTGATGGTAGAGGGCTCAATGCGGTAGGTGACATTGCTGAGCCTGGCGCCGGGATGCTGCTCGAAATCAACTCGCAGCTGCAGCTCCTTGGTGACGATGATGGGCAGCGTCACCTGGATCTGCTCCGCATCGGCCTGAATGTTGGTGCCGTCCACCAGCTGGTCGTTTTCATCGTAGAACTGGTAGTCCAACATCTGGGTAATGGTCTCCGTGGCGTTGTCGTATTCCAGCACCACCTTGGCATAACTGACGGGAGCAATGTCCTCCTCCTGGCCGCGGATCTCAAGGGTGGCCGGGGAGATCTGCAGCTCACCGCCGGAGTATCCCTCCGCCACGGTGCCGATCTGCTCACAGCGGACGTCGATGGTCTTGCGGTCCAGCTCGCCGATGTTCACCTGCACCATGTAGGAGGAGGTGGAGGTGGTGGTGATCTTCCCCCGCAAAGCGCTGGGATAGAAGACATTGGGCGAAACCCGCTGCACGCCCGCCTCCGTAATGTCGGAGAGGTCCGCCTGAACCAGGATCTCATCCTTATCCAGCTTGGCGATATTCCACCGGGTTCCCTGGACCGTTAAGGTCACCTCTGTATCGGTGGCAGTGTCCCCCTCCCCCTCCAGGAGCATCAGCCCCCGGTCTGTCAGGGTGCTGGTTCCCAGGTAGTTGATGGGGACCGTATAGGTCTTTTCCACGATGGTGCCGTTGCTGACGTCCACCATCACCCAGATGGCCGCCGCCACCAGGATGGACAATACGATATACAGCGCCTTACGCTGGCGTTCCTTATTTTCCACCGTTGTCACCTCCGTTTTTCCGGGGCCGCAGGAGGCTCATCAGGTTGAACTTGGGCCGCTCCTCCCCCTCGTCCTCACCCGGGGGAAGCAGCTCGTTGCGCAGAAGATTTTCCAGCGTCTCCGGCTTGAGATGGCGCTTGAGCATGCCGCCGATGGCCACGGAGATGGATCCCGTCTCCTCCGAGACGATGACCACCACGGCGTCGGAGTTCTCACTCATGCCGATGCCGGCCCGGTGGCGCATGCCCAGGTCCCGGGACAGGTTCACATTCTTGCTCAGAGGCAGCATGCAGCCCGCGCCCAGGACCCGGCCGTTTCGCACGATGACGGCGCCGTCATGCATGGGCGCCTTGACGAAGAAGATGTTCTTCAAAAGTTCGCTGGAGACCGCCGCGTCCAGCACGGTGCCGCTGCGGACCATGTCGTCCAGCAAAATCTCCCGCTCGAAGACGATGAGGGCGCCGGTGCGGGAATGGGACATCTCGGTGCAGGCCAGCACCGTCTGTCCGATGGTCTGCTCCAGGGTGTTGCCCGTCTCGGTATGGGTGAAGAACGCGATGATCCTGCGGCTGCCCATCTGTTCCAGAATGCGCCGGATCTCCGGCTGGAACAAAATGATCAGCGCCAGGATGCCCATGTCCACCATACGGCTCATGAGATAGTAAATGCTGTGCAGCTGCAGGACATAAGATAAAAACAGAGCGATCATGAATACGCACAGTCCCTTCAGGAGACTGGCGGACTTGGTGCTCTGCACCAGCTTCAGTAGCTTATAAAGGACGAAAGCCATGATGGCGATATCCAACACATCCGTCAGCTGGATGGTCAGCAAATAGCGCCAGATCACGGCGGGCAGATTTATGATATCCAGTTCCATGGCAGCATCATCAACCCCTTCTGGCCATGAATACTTAGATTATATAAAATCTGCCTGTAGATTTCAAGGTAAACCATGCCAAAATTCACGGTCTGTTCAGAAAAATCAAGGCTTTTGGGTCAGGATCTCCTCCATGGCATCCAGGAATCCCTCCACCTCCCGGAGCGTGTTGTGGTCGGAGAAACTGACCCGCACGGTGCCGGTATCCACGGTGCCCACTGTCTCATGGGCCAGCGGCGCGCAGTGGAGCCCCGCCCGGACAGCGATGTCTTTTTCTCCCAGGGCCGCCGCTATCTCCTCCGCCCCCAGATCCCGGCTGGTGAAGGAGACCACCCCAGCCTGGCTGTGCAAATCCCCGTTGGCGTAGACCGTCACACCCGGAAGGCGCCGCAGGCCCTCCGACACCAGCTGGGCAAGGCGCCGCTCCCGCAGCAGGATATTCTCCGGCCCCCGTTGCTGCACATACCGCACCCCTGCCAGCAGCCCTGCGATGCCCGGGACATTGTGGGTTCCCGCCTCCAGGCGGTCCGGCAGGAAGTCCGGCATGGACTGGCTCATGGACTGGCTGCCGGTGCCGCCCTCCAGTAGCGTTCTCACCGGAGCCTCTCCGCTGCACAGCAGTACGCCGGTACCCTGGGGGCCATAGAGGCCCTTGTGCCCCGGCATGGCGATGAAGGCCGCCCCCAGGGCGTCCATGTCCAGCGTCAGGGCCCCCGCAGACTGGGAGGCATCGATGATAAAGGGCACGCCCCGCTCCCGGCACAACGAAGCGATCTCCTCCACCGGCTGCACGAAGCCGAAGACATTGGACACGTGGCAGCAGATCACCGCGTCGGTCTCCGGCGTAACGGCCTTGTCAAAGGCCTCCAGCACCGCCTCCGGCTGAAACAGGGCCCCCGCCGCCACAGTAGTCCGGGCTCCCAGGGCCGCCAGGGGCCGGGTGACGGCGTTGTGCTCATATCCGGAGATCACTGCCCGCCCTCCCGGCGGCACCAGGCTCTTGATGGCGATGTTCAGCGCGTGGGTGGCGTTGAGGGTAAAGGCCACGTTCTCGGGATTTTTCAGGTGGTACAGCTCCGCCAGGGCGCAGCGGCAGTCAAAGGCGGTGTCCGCCGCCCGGACGGCGGCCGGATACCCGCCGCGGCCCGGGGAACTCATGGTGGCCATGGCCTCCGCCATGGCAGCAGGAACCGTCCCGGGCTTCTGGAAGCTGGTGGCGGCGCTGTCAAAATAGATCATACGCGATCCCTCCCGCAGTTTTTTCGGGCCGGCGCCCGTGGGATGGTCACCGCACCTCCCGGTACAGTCCGCTTTGGTTGAGATAAACAGAAACGGGATCCAGAGACTCCCGGTGAATGACAGTCAGTGCCTGCGCCAGGTCTCCGGCGCGGATCTGCACCGCGTAGGCGCAGCCCTGGGCGGAAAGCTCCCGGGGGGCCCGGTAGATCCGGCAGGCGATGCCGGCCCGGCCCAGTGCCCGCTGCATCCGCTGGGCATAGGTCACGGAGCGGGCAATAATGAGATACTGCTCCACATAGACTCCTCCTCTCCGCCCATCCTATGCCAAAGGACGGCAAAGGTGCCTGTCATTCCAACAAAAAAAGGACGTGGCGCCCACGTCCTTTTTCTTCACTTGACCTTTTCCAGCAGCACTACCGCATGGGCCGCCATGCCGGAGCCGTCCCCGGTGAAGCCCAGGCCCTCTTCCGTGGTGGCCTTCACATTCACCTGCTCCGCCGCCACGCCCAGAGCCTCAGCCAGCTTTTCCTCCATCTCCCGGCGGTAGGGTCCTACCTTAGGGGCCTGGGCCAGGAGGGTGGCGTCGATATTCACCACCGCGAACCCCTTCTCCCGGAGAAGGCACCCCACCTCCCGC
This sequence comes from Dysosmobacter sp., assembly GCF_052306735.1. Classification (NCBI taxonomy): domain Bacteria; kingdom Bacillati; phylum Bacillota; class Clostridia; order Eubacteriales; family Oscillospiraceae; genus Dysosmobacter; species Dysosmobacter sp. Next base: position 87,212 of record NZ_DAWBAJ010000003.1, read on the forward strand.
AGCAGCAGCAGGCTGGAGATCCCGGCGTAGGCCGGATCCGTGTCCGGGAAGAGCTTGCCGATGTCGCCCAGCCGGGCGGCGCCTGTAAGGGCGTCCATCACCGCGTGGGTCAGCACATCGGCGTCGGAGTGGCCCAGTAATCCCCGCTCATAGGGGATCTCCACGCCCCCCAGGATCAGCCTGCGCCCCTCCACCAGCCGGTGGACGTCGTAGCCGTGTCCGATCCGCAGATTCGTCATGTGTTCTCCTCCCCCAGCAGGGCCTCCGCGATCACCAGATCCACCGGAGTGGTGATCTTCAGGTTCCGCTCGTCGCCCTCCGTCAGCGTCACGCTCTTACCCAGCCGCTCCACGGCGGAGCAATCGTCCGTCACGGCGGCGCCGGCATCCAGGGCGGACTGCAGTGCCGCTTTCAGGAGGTCCGCCTGAAAGACCTGGGGGGTCTGTACCGCCCGCAGCCGGGCCCGCTCCGGTGTGGACGCCACGGTATCCCTGTCGTCCACCACCTTGATGGTGTCCTTCACCGGCATGGCGGGAGCCGCGGCGCCGCACCGGGCCGCCAGCTCCACCACCCGGTCAATGAGCTCCGGCGTCACCAGGGGCCGGGCCCCGTCCTGCACCGCCAGCAGTTCCGACCTGGGATCCGCCTCCAGGGCCGCCAGCAGCACGGAGTGTACCCGGTCCTCCCCTCCCCGGACCACCTTGGAGCATTTGCTGATTCCATATGTACGGCAGAGCTGGGAAATGGCCACCAGGTCTTCTTCCCGGGTGGCCACCACAATCTCGTCCACGCGCTCCGCCCGCTGCAGTGCCGTCAGAGTCCGCACCAGCACCGGCACGCCGTCCAGCAGCTCCAACAGCTTGTTGACGCCGCCCATCCGTGCAGAGCTCCCGGCGGCCGCCACCAGCGCCGTGCACCGGGGGCGGCGGGCCTGCTGCATTTTTTTGAAAAACGGAAGCATAAGAACCCTCTTTTCCTCAGCGGGATTCCGCCGTCTGGAGCATGGCGGCATCCAGCCGGGACTCCATGTCGGCGGGCGAGGCGTCCTCCGCCAGCACCAGCTCCGAAAGCAGGATCTGGCGGGCGCTGTGGAGCATCTTCCGCTCCCCGGTAGAGAGCCCCCGGCGGCGGTCCCGGCGCATCAGCGCCTTGATGACCCCCGCCACCTGGTAGAGGTCGCCGCTCTTGATCCGCAGGAGATTTTCCCGGTAGCGCTTGTTCCAGCTGATGGACTCGTCCACCGCGATGGAGGGGATGGCCGTCAGCAGCCGCTCCGCCGTCTCCCGGTCCACCACGGCCCGCAGGCCCACCGTCTGGCTGGACGCCACAGGGATCTTCAAAAGCAGGCCGCCCACAGGCATCCGGAAGACATAGTAGTCCCGCGTACTGCCTGCGATCCGCTCCTGTACGATGTCCGCGATCACACCCGCTCCATGCATGGGATGCACCACCAGATCCCCAATGGCGAACATATTCCGCTCCTTTCTCCTCCGACCGTTCGCTCCCTGTAGACACCTCTCGCATATCATAGTTAAGAATATTATACCGGCTTTCCATCCCTTTTACAAGGAATCTTAACAAAATTTTGGAATCATTTCCCGCAAAAAAGCGCCCCGGAGGGCCTTTGGAGCCTTCCGGGGTGCTTTATGCAACAAATTTACTTCTTGTTGGAGCGGCGCCAGATGTGCATCTTCTCGGCTTCCGCAATCAGCTGCTCGCGGAACTGGGGATGGGCGATGGAGATAATTCCCTCGGCCCGCTCCCAGGTGGACTTGCCCTTGGCGTTGAACTTGCCGTACTCCGTGACCAGCCAGTGGAGGTTGGTGCGGGTAGCGGTGACCACGGATCCCTCCAGCAGCGTGGGACGGATGCGGGACTTCAGCTCGCCGGTCTTCTTGTCGGTATAGGCGGAGGAGCAGCAGATGAAGCTCTTGCCGCCCTTGGCCAGGTAAGCGCCCATGACGAAGTCCTGCTGTCCGCCGGCGCCGGAGATGTGGTGGGTACCGGAGGACTCGGAGGACACCTGGCCGTAGAGGTCGATGTCCACGGCGCCGTTGATGGACATAAAGTTGTCGATCTGGGACACCCGGGCGATGTCGTTGACATAGCTGACGGGGGCAGCCATGCACTCGGGGTTGTTGTTGAGGAAGTCGTAGAGCTTCTGGGTGCCTGCGGCGAAGGCGTAGGTCTGCCGGCCCCGGTCAAAGGGCTTGCAGGCGCCGGTGATGCGGCCGGCCTTGGACATGTCCACGAAGGCATCCACGTACATCTCAGTGTGCACACCCAGATCCTTCAGGTCGCTCTCAGCGATCATCTGGCCGATGGCGCTGGGCATGGAACCGATGCCCAGCTGCAGGCAGGCACCATTGGGGATCTCGGGAACCACCAGATTGGCCACCGCCAGATCCACCTCGGAGGGCGTGCCGGAGCCGCCCAGGATCTCCATGGGAGGATTCTCGCCCTCCACGATCATGTCCACGTCGCTGATGTGCACGCAGTTGTCAAAGCCGCCCAGGCACACGGGCATGTTCTTGTTGACCTCCACGATGACGGTCTTGGCACACTCGCACACGGCCTTCAGGTGGGAGCCGCCGGGGCCGAAGTTGAACCAGCCGTGCTCGTCCATGGGCGCCACCTGGAACATGGCCACATCCAAAGTCTTGATGCAGTTACGGTAGTAGCCGGGCAGCTCGGAGTAGCGCAGGGGGATGTAGTAGGCAAAGCCCTCATTGACGGCCTTGCGCTCGATGCCGCTCATGTGCCAGGAGTTCCATGCGAAGTGCTCAGCGGCATTGGGCACGTCGAAAATCGCCGGCCGGTGGGTCAGGATGCCGCCCCGGATGTTGACGTCCTTCAGCTCCCCCATCCGCTTGGCCAGAGCCACGTCCAACGCATTGGCGGAGCAGACGCTCCAGCCGTAATCCACCCAGTCACCGGACTTGACGGCCTTCACTGCCTCGTCAGCGGTGGTCAGTTTCTGCTGATACTCTTCCCGAAAGCTCATGTCTTTGTTCCTCCCGTCAGATATGGATATGTCGCATCACTTGTATGATGTCAGTTGCGTTGTCTGATTTCCAGCGTCTCAATTATAGCATGCCCATCTGGGCAATGCAATGAAAACGTGAAAAAAATCACAAAATTTTTCAAAAAAGAGGCAGACCGCAGGGGCCTGCCTCTTTGGTTGTCTGCGCGGCGAAGAGATTACTCTTCCTCAGCGGGCTCCTCCGCAGCAGCGGGGGTGAGCAGAGCGCGGATAGACAGGGAGATCTTCTTCTTCTCCTCGTCCACAGCGGTGATCTTGGCGTCCACGATCTGGCCCTCGGACAGGACGTCCTCAGGCTTCTCGATGCGGTGGTCGGCGATCTGGGAAATGTGGATCAGGCCGTCCACGCCGGGTACCACCTCAGCGAAAGCACCGAAGCTCATCAGCTTCACGATGCGCACGGAAGCCACGTCGCCCACAGAATACTTGTCCATGAAGACCTGCCAGGGATCGATGCTGCGATCCTTGACGCCCAGGGAGATCTTGCGCTTTTCGGGGTCAAAGGAAATGACGTACACCTCCAGGGTGTCGCCCACCTTGCACACCTCGGCGGGGGTCTTGATACGGCTCCAGCTCAGCTCGGAGATATGTACCATGCCGTCCACGCCGCCGATGTCCACGAACACACCGTAGGAGGTCATGGACTTGACGGTACCGGTGTAGTGCTTGCCCACTTCGATGTTGGCCCAGACGGCCTCCTGCGCGGCCTTGCGGGCCTCGTCGGTGACGGAGCGGATAGAGCCAACCACCCGGCGGCGGGCACGGTTGACCTCGGTGATGCGCAGCTGGACCTTCTGCTTGACCATAGCGGAGAGATCAGCGCCCCGGGGCTGGCCGCTCTGGGAAGCGGGAACGAACACCCGCACGCCCTTGACGGACACCACGATGCCGCCCTTGTTCTCCTCGGTGACAACGCCCTCCAGGACAGTCTTGTCCTCCACGGCCTGCTCGATGTTCTCCCAGACCTTCACGGCGTCCAGACGCTTCTTGGACAGCTCGGCATAGCCCTCGATGTCGTTGACGCGGACGATGTAAGTCTCGATGGTATCGCCCACCTTGACGATATCCTCGGGCTTGGCGTTGGGGTCGTCAGAAAGCTCGCTGAGCTTGATGTAGGCTGCCTGCTTGGCGCCCACATCCACCTGCACCTCGGTGGGGGTAATGGCCGTTACGACACCGGTGACCTTCTCTCCTGTATTTAAAGTTTTGAAAGACTGATTCAGTAATTCCTCGAAGGACTCCTCTTTGCCCTCGGCCGCTTTGATTTCTTCACTCATGGCTGCATATACCTCCTTAATGATGCCCGCAGGCGTGGAGGCACCGGCCGTAAGTCCAGCGGCCCGACACCCCCGGGCCCACCCCGCCGGAAGCTCGTCCGCGTCTTCCACCTGGAACACGCGGGAGCACCTCTTGGAGCAGATCTCCGTCAGATGTCTGGTATTGGCACTTTTACGGTCTCCCACCACGACCATCACGTCCACTTTGCCGGCGATTTCCGCCGCCTCCGTCTGACGTTTTTGCGTAGCATCACATATTGTATCAAAGATTTTCGCGTTTGTACACTCTTTTTTTACGATTTCGCAAGAAGTTTCAAAAAGTTCACGAATGCAGGTGGTCTGGGCCACCACTGTCAGAGGGATCTCCCGGCGGTGCGGATCCTCTGCCAGCCAGCGCTGTACGGCCTCCGGCCCGTCGAAGACCAGCGGGTGGCTGCACCAGCTGGCAACACCCACCACCTCCGGGTGGCTGGGCTCGCCGATGATCACCGGCTGGCGTCCCTCCGCCTCCGCCTGGGCCACCAGGCGTTGGATGCGGATGACATTGGGACAGGTGGCGTTGACACAGGTAACTCCCTGCCGCTCCAGATGGTCCAGCACGCTTTTGAGCTCCCCGTGGGAGCGGATCACCACGGTGTCCCCCGCCGTCAGGGCCGCCGGATCCGCCGTCTTGCGCACGCCTTTGTTCGCCAGATCCTCCACCACGTGGGTGTTGTGGATCAGGTCTCCCAGCATCCAGCACTGCCCTGCCTCCCGGGCGGTGCGCTCCGCCAGCTCCACCGCCCGCTTGACGCCATAACAAAAGCCGGCGCTCCCGGCCAGAATCACATCATTCACAGCGGATGCTCCTCTCCCAGGGCGTAGGCCCGGCGCATCACCTCATTGGCGATCTGCTGGACCTCCTCCGCCGTTCCATGGCGTCCGGTATAGGTGGGACGGTAGGGTTCGCCGAAGATCAGACGGGTCTTGTGGAAGGGGCGCTTTTTTCCGTCCACGAACACCGGAACGAAAATGGCGCCGGTGCGGATACCGATGACGGCCACGCCGCCTTTGATCTCCACGTCTCCTTCCTTCTCCACCCGGGTCCCCTCCGGGAATACCAGCAGGTTCTCCCCGTCCCGGATGGTCTTGATGGCAGTCTTGACGGAATTGATGTCAAAATTGCCGCGATCCACCGGGAAAGCCCCCAGCTTTCCCACAATGGGCCCCAGTACCGGGATATGAAACAGGGAATCCTTGGCCATGATCCGCAGCCGGTAATTCACCGGCGTGGTGATGCCGATGAGGACGGGATCCCAGTTGCTGGAGTGGTTGGCACACAGCAGTGCCCCGTGGGGAGGCAGGTGCTCCAGGCCCGACACCTCCAGCGGGTGGAGGATCCGTACCAGCGGGCCCAAAACATGCCAGACCACATTAAAAAATCGATTCAGGGGTTTCATAGCTTCTCCTTAATCAGCTTTTCCAGCGCATCCAGGCTGGCATCAAAGTCCAGCTGTGTGGTATCCACCCGCACAGCGTCCTCCGCCTGGCGCAGGGGCGCCACCGGGCGCTCCGTATCGTTTTTGTCCCGCTCCAGAATGTCGGAAAGGACCTGGTCGAAAGGCTGCGGGGTTCCCCGCTGCTCCAGCTCCAGGCAGCGGCGATGGGCCCGTTCTTCCGGCGTGGCGGTCAGGAAGATCTTCACATCCGCATTGGGAAGCACCACAGTGCCGATATCCCGGCCGTCCATGATGACGCAGTGGCTCCGGGCCAGGGACCGCTGCATCTCCAGAAGATAGTCCCGGACGCAGGGGTGGGCGGACACCAGGGAGGCATAGCGGGACACCTCCGGCAGGCGGATGTCCTTCGTCACATCCTCCCCATCCAACATCATATGCTGCAGCCCGTCTTCTCCGTACCGGATCTCCAGGTGTACCTGATCCAGCATGGCCGCCACCGCGCTCTCATCCTTGGGATCCACGCCGCTGCGCAGGGCCCGCAGGCCAATGGTCCGGTAAATGGCGCCGGTATCCACATAAACAAAACCCAGCCGCTCCGCCAAGCGCTTGGCCAGAGTGCTCTTCCCCGCGCCGGAGGGGCCGTCAATGGCGATACTGACCGCTTTCATGCTACATCCTTCTCTCATCATTCTCTCACGCACCGGCGGCGGAACGTCCTGCCGCGCGTCCGGTTGCCCAGGCGATCTGCAGGTTGAAGCCGCCGGTATAGGCGTCTACATCCAGCAGTTCTCCTGCAAAGTATAATCCCTTTACAATTTTTGATTCCATTGTTGCAGGATTCACTTCCGACACCTTCACGCCTCCGGAAGTGACGATGGCATCCGTCACAGGGCAGGGCCCGGCGATCTCCACCGGGAAGTGCTTGAGCAGCACCAGCAGGCTCCGCCGCTGCTCCCGGGTGATATCGTGGACCTTCTGGTGGGGCGGGATGCCGCACTCCTCCACCACCACGGGGATCATCTTCTGGGGCAGCAGATCCCCTAATGCGTTGGCAAAGTCACTGTTGGCGTACTTCTCAAAATCCGACAGCAGCCGCTTGTCCAGGGTGGGCTCATCCAGCGCCGGCTTGAGGTCAATCTCCAGCCGGTAGTGCTTTTTATCAAAGTACCGCATGTGGGCGGAGGCAGAGAGCACCAACGGCCCACTGACGCCGAAATGGGTAAAGAGCATCTCACCGAAGTCAGTATAACACTTTTTGCCGTTTTCCAGCACCGTGAGCTGCACGTTCCGCAAACTCAGCCCCTGCATCCGTGCACAGCGGTTCCCCTGCTCCCGCAGGGGCACCAGGGACCCCCGCAGAGGCGTCACCGTGTGCCCGGCCTGGGCGGCCATCCGGTGCCCCTCCCCGGTGGAGCCGGTGGCGGGATAGCTGACGCCGCCGGTAGCCAGGATCACCGCGTCGGCGGGATAGTCCCCCCGCTCTCCCCGGACGCCCCGGACTGCCTCCTCCGCGATATCCAACGACACCGCCCGATCCCGGACCAGGTGCACCTTCAGTCGTTTCAGCCGCCGCTCCAGGGCTCCGCTGATGTCAAAGGCCCGGTCGCTGACCGGGAACACCCGGTTGCCCCGCTCGGTTTTCAGCGGGACGCCCAGAGCCTCAAAAAAAGCCATGGCATCCCGCCCATCAAAGTCAGAAAATGCGCTGTAAAGGAATTTTCCATTACGTGGTATGTTGGCCATCAGCCCCTGTATGTCCGCGTTGTTGGTAACGTTGCACCGGCCCTTTCCAGTGATATTGAGCTTTTTGCCCAGCCGCTCATTGGGCTCCAGCAGCGTCACCTGGGCCCCCTGCTCCGCAGCGCAGATGGCGGCCATCATGCCGGCGGCACCGCCGCCTACTACCGTAATGCGCTTACTCATCGTCCACCTTCCCGAATACGCCGTAGGCGTTCCAGATATCCTCCAGCTCTGCGAAGGTCCGGGAGACATCGGTGCCCAGCCGGTAGCCCACGGCAATCAGCAGGGCATTCACCAGAGACAGCGGGGCCACCATGGAGTCCACGAAGGAGATCATCTCGCAGGGGGCCAGCAGCGCCGCGTCGGAGAGCTGGTACACCGGGGAGAGCATATTGTCCGTAATGGCCACGATGGTGGCCCCCCGGTCCTGGGCAAACTTCACGGTGTTCATGGTGACATTGGAGTACCGGGGGAAGCTGATGGCGATCATCACATCTCCGGGGCCCACCCGCAGCAGCTGCTCGAAGATCTCTCCGGCGGCGTTGGACTGTACCAGCGTCACGTTCTCAAAGAGCAGGTGCATGTAAAAATTCAGGTATCCAGCCACATAAGAAGACGAGCGCACACCCAGAATATAAATGTGGCGGGCCTCCATGATCTTGTCCACCACCCGGTCAAACTCCTTACGGTCGGCCTCTCCCACCATCATCCGCAGCTTGTCCATATCGGACTGTACCACGGCGGAAAGCAGGTCCTGTCCGGAGAGCAGGTCCCCCGCCGCCTGGATCCGCTGGGTGGAGGTCAGACGGCTGCGGATCATCTCCTGCAGCGCCCGCTGCATGCTGGGATAGCCGTCGTACCCCAGCTCCGAGGCAAAGCGCACCACGGTGGATTCACTGACGCCCACCTTGGTGCCCAGCTTGCTGGCAGTCATAAAGGCCGCCTTGTCGTAATTTTGCAGAATGTAATTGGCGATCCGCTTTTGCCCCTTGGAAAAGCCGGCCATGCCGCTTTCAATGGTATGCAGGATACTCTTTGCCACGTTCGTTCCCTCCGTCATCTTCGCTGGAGCGCCGCCGGTCATCCGGGCAGCCCTCTCTCCGTAGGACGCCGCTTCATCCGCTGCGTCCTCCGGCCGCTGATCAGGTGTGTATTATACCATACCCCGCTGCCGATTCCAATGGTTTTTGCAGGATTTTTGTCGAATCCTGCAAGTTTTCCATCGTCCTTCAAAAAGAGAACCGGCGCGGTGCCCTCCAGAGGCCCGCGCCGGTCAGTCCCGTGCCAGGGCACGGTATTCATCTTCTGTTAAGTATCTCCACTTGCCTACTCCCAGCGTTCCAAGCTCCAGGGTATGTTCCCGGATGCGCTGGAGGCGCTTCACCGTGACGCCGCAGGCGCTGCACATCCGCCGTACCTGCCGGTTTTTCCCCTCGTGGATGGTGATGGTCAGCTCCGCCGTACCGCCCGTCCGGCGCAGCACCTCCACCCGGGCGGGGGCAATGGGCTCTCCCTCCAGCTCCCGCATGGCCCGCAGCCGGTCCTCCACACCGGAGACCCGGCCGTACACCCACACCCGGTAAGTCTTGTCCACCTGGTGACGGGGATGGAGCAGCCGCTCCGTCAGGGCACCGTCGTTGGTCAGCAGCAGCAGCCCCTCGGAGTCCAGATCCAGCCGGCCCACCGGATAGACCCGCACGCCGCACTCCGCCACCAGATCGGCAACCGTGGGCCGCCCCTTCTCATCGGAGAGGGTGGAGACGTAGCCACGTGGCTTGTTGAGCATCAGGCACACCGTCTCCGGCCTGGCGGAGAGGGGCTGCCCGTCCACCCGAATGTCGTCCCGATCCGGGTCTGCCCGCTGCCCCAGCTGCGCGGGGACGCCATTGACCGTCACCCGCCCGGCAGTGATATAACCCTCCGCCGTCCGGCGGGAACACACCCCCGCAGCGGACAGCAGCTTTTGGATCCGTTCTTCCATACATCCTCCCTGCCCCCCGTCATCCCGGGAGACCCGCTTTCAAAAGGCCCATAGCCGGAGCCAGGGCCGGGGCCACATCCGCCCCGCAAAGGAGCGTCACCCGCCCCGCTTCCCTTCCGTTTACGGTGAAGACCGCCTCTCCCACCGCCGTTCCGGCGGTGACCGGGGCCGTCAGGGGCTCATCCACCTGCAACTGTGTCTCCAGCGTCTCCCCCTGGGCCAGAGGCCAGGCAAAGCTCTCCGCCGCCACCAGAGGGACTTGGGCCTCCTCTCCGCCCTCTACCCGGGCGGAGCCCACGGTCTTCCCCAGCACCGCCGCCCGTTTGGCGGGATAGGCGGAAAAGCCGTAGTCGTAAAGGGCCTGGTGATCCGCCCAGTCGTTGCCGTCCTGGAGCGTCACCGCCACCAGCCGCTGCCCGTTCCGCTCCGTGCAGGACACCAGGGTCCGCCCCGCCGCCTGGGTATAGCCGGTCTTGAGGCCGATGCACCCCTCCACCCAGCTCAGAAGCTTATTGTGGTTGGTCATGGTGCGCCCCCCGATGGTAATGCTTTTGGTGGAGGCGATCCGCACCAGCGTCTCATTGTTCACCGCCGCGCAGGCAAGGCGCGCCATGTCCCGGGCGGTGGAATAGTGCTTCTCATCGTCCAGGCCGTTGGGATTGGCAAAGGAGGAACCCGTCATGCCCAGCTCCGCCGCCATGGCGTTCATCCGCTGCGCAAAGGCCTCCACGCTGCCGGATACTGCCTGGGCGATGGCCACCGCCGCGTCGTTTCCGGAGCAGAGCATCAATCCATAGAGCAGGGTTTCCAGCGTCAGCTTCTCCCCCTCCTTGAGGTACATGGAGGACCCCTCCGTATAGGCCGCCTCCCGGCTGACCGTCACCGTCTGGGAGAGGTCTCCCTCCTCAATGGCCACCAGGGCCGTCAGGATCTTGGTGGTACTGGCGATCAGCATTTTTGCGTCGGCGTTGTGCTCATAGAGTACCCGCCCGCTGTCCACATCCACCAAAATGGCGGAGGTGGCAGACGTACTCACCGCCTCCGCCCGGAGTGGGAAGGCCCAGAGAACCATCCACACCGCCAGGGCGCAGGCGGCGGTTTTCTTCAGAAGATCCGACAAATTCCATCACCTCATAACCGGGATGATGGTAGTATACCCCCCTCAGCAGGGTTCTTTTTCTTCTTTTTTGTCGAGATATTTTTCCACTTTTTCCAGCAGATCCGGCACCATGTCGATGACCCGGTCCACCGTAGTGGCCGGGGGCACCGCCACAGGCAGCACCCGGGTGTTCCCCTCCCGGATCACCAAAAACGCCACCGGATCGATGCGCACGCCGGCGGCGCTGCCGCCGCCGAAATTCTCCTTGGGGGTGGTTTTGCCGTAATCGGCGCCGCCGGAGCCAAAGCCGAAGCTGACCTTGGAAATGGGGATCAGGGTCACGCCGTCCGGCGTGGTGATGGGCTGGCCCACGATGGTATTGGTGTCCACCATCTCCCGGATGCGGTCCATAGTGGACTGCATCAGGTCGTTGAGGGGATGGCGCTTGCTGTTCTCAGCAGGATTTTCCATAGCGATTCGTCCTTTCTGTTCTCAGGCTGCGGCAGTCTTTTTCGCCGCGGGCGCCTCGCGGCGCAGGCTGTTCTGATACCAACGGATAGCCGGCACACCGGCACCCAGGGCAATGGCCACCAGGGCACCCAGCCGGACCTGCACCCCCACCGAGAGCCGCAGCTGCGGCTGTGGGGTGTCGAAATCGATCCCAATGTGGATGTGGGGATCTGGGATCTCCAGGAGCTGCTCCAGCACCGGCATCCCGGACCAGACGGCCCCCTGGGCCAGTCCGTAGAGCTCCGCCCCCTCCGGCGGGTCATCCGCAGCGCCGATGGTCAGCGACACATCCAGCGGATCCACCCGCACAGATTTCCGCAGGCGGGACAGAGCCCTGCGCACGGGAGGCCACACCTCCCGGTAAGCCGAGCGCAGCAGCTCCGGCGTCACCTTGGGGAAAGCGGTGTTTTTCTCCGCTGCCCCGGAGGATTCTTTTTTCTGTTTCTTCGGCTTCTCCGCCGGCTTCTTCTCCGGTTTTTCCGCCTTTGGCGGATAGAGCTGGAACCGCAGGGGGCCTACCCGGGCCCGCACCTGCCAGTCCTCCTCCGCCCCCCGGACCTGCACCCCCAGCCACAGCCGGCTCAGCAGGATCAATACCAGGAGCACACCGCCGAACACCCAAAGGGCCGTCAAGGGCCGTCACCTCCCAACTGCGCTGCGCATCCCGTCAGGGCGTTTCCTCCCCGGACGCTTCCTCCATCTGCTCCGCCGCACCCGGATCCACGATCTCGCCCTGCTGGTTGATCCGCATCTGGCCGTCGGCGGCCAGATCCGGGATCTCCGGCAGATCATCCAGGCTGGTGAGATGGAAGGCCCGCAAAAACTGCTTGGTGGTGCGATAGAGATGGGGACGGCCGGGCACCTGAAGACGGCCGCACTCCTCAATGAGCTTGCGCTCCTGCAATAATCCCATGGTATAGGCGCTGTCCACGCCCCGGATCTGATCCACATAGGCCCGGGTGGTGGGCTGGTAGTAGGCAATGATGGTCAGGACTTCCAGGGCAGGCTGGCTGAGCTTGGCGGGCTTTCGGATCTCGAAGGCCCGGCGGATGATATCCGCGTAATCCGGCGCAGAGCAAAGCTGCCAGCTGTCCTCGATGTGCAGCAGGCGGATGCCCCGCCGCTCATAGGCGTAGTAGTCCATGAGCTTTTGCAGCACCTGCTCCACCGTAGGGCGGTCCATATCCAGCGCAACGCAGATGCGCTCCACCTGGACGGGCTCTCCGGATGCAAACAGGATGCCCTCCACAGCGGATTCTATTTCTCTCATTTCCACGTCGATATGTTCTCCTTACAGGGTCAGATTGGAAAGATCCTCCGGCAGCTCCCGCTCCTGGCGGACGGTGCAGTCTGTCTCGGAGCCCGCCAGATGGATGACGCAGGCCCGGCACAGCTCCAGCACCGCCAAGAAGGTTGCCACCACCTCGCTGCGGCTGCGGTTCCCCTGGAACAGCAGCCGGAAACGGGTCATGCCGTGCTCTTTCAGACGGCGGATGATCTCCCGGGCCTTACTCTCCACGGGATAGGGCTCGTGGCTGACGATATTGCGGAATGCGCTCACCGGCGGCGGCAGCGCCCGCTCCGCCCGGCCCCGGATCTCCGCCATGGCCAGCACCAGATCACCGGGCTCGTGGGAATACTCATAGATCTTGCCCCGCTTGACGGGCTCGGGATTCCGGGTGAGGATGTTGCGGCCGAACTCCCCCATGGGGCCCAGTTCCGCTGCCAGGGCCTTCACCTGGACGTAATGCTCACTGCGGCGCCGTTCCTCCAGGGACTGGATCAGGGCGTCCATCTCGCTCTGGGCCTCGGCATCCTCAATAGAGAGAAGCATCCGGGTCTTGAGATACACCAGATGGGATGCCATGGTGACAAACTCGCTGGCCACTTCCAGATCCAGCTTCTGCCGCTTTTCCAGCCAGCTGAGATACTGGTCGCAGATCAGGGAGATGGAGATGTCCTGGATCTCCATTTTGTTTTTGCCCAGCAGAAACAAAATAAGATCCAAAGGGCCTTCAAAGTCCTGCATCTCCTCCGACTTGGAGCGGACCACCTTTTCCAATTTGAATACAGGGTTCTCCAAAGACGTTCACCTCAGAAGATCAGGTTGAGAAGACCGGAGTAGATCCCAAAGATCAGCCGGCTCATGGCGCTGCCGCCGACGCCCACAAAGGACAGTACCAGCAGCAAAATCATCCCGTAGCGCTCGTAGCGCATCAGGGTAAAATAGGCCCGATCCGGCAGCAGCGCTCCCAGCACCTTGGATCCGTCCAGCGGCGGAATGGGGATCAGGTTGAAGACACCCAGTCCGATGGACAGGGGCGCCAGCGTGTACAAAAAGAAGGAAAAAACAGCGTCAGCTGCTGAACTGTAAGGAACGTAAAGGTAAATTGCCTTACTGATAAACATGGCAAGCAGCGCCAGAACAATATTGGATACGGGGCCTGCCAGCGCCGTGACGGCCATGCCCTTCTTGGGGCTGCGGAAATACCGGGGATCCACCGGCACGGGCTTTGCCCAGCCGAAGCCCACGGTGAACATCAGGAAAAGGCCCAGCCAGTCGATGTGGCGCAGGGGATTCAGGCTCAGACGGTGCATGGACTTGGCGGTAGGGTCTCCCAGGGCCAGCGCCGCCAGACCATGGCAGCTCTCATGGACAGTCAGGCACAAAAAGATGGCCGCCACCCGCAAAAGCGCATCCCACATGGAGGCAAAATCCAGGGCCTGAAACAAATTCTGCAAATAAGGAAGCATAGCGCTCTCCAGTCATCATAACCCAAAATGTAGATGTATTATACCAGATTCCGGCACAAAATACAAGGGAAATCCCAGGTTCTGTCGGCTTCTGGATCTGAACACAAAAAGAAGACCCGCGCAGCTGATGCTGCGCGGGTCGGGATTCACAATGCCGACAGGATCAGCCCTTCACCATGGAGGCAATCTCCTCAGCGAAGTTCTCCTGCTTCTTCTCGATGCCCTCGCCCTTCTCGAAACGGACGGCATCCTTGAAGGTGACGCTGCCGCCCAGAGCCTTGGCGGCGGAGGCGATATACTTCTCCACGCTCATGGAGTTGTCCTTGACGAACTCCTGCTGGAGCAGGCAGTTCTCAGCATAGAACTTGTTGAGCTTGCCCATGACGATCTTCTCACGGACATTCTCGGGCTTGGAAGCCATCTTGGGATCATTGGCCATCTGGACCATCATGATCTTCTTCTCCTCGTCCAGGACATCCTGGCTCACCTGGGACTTATCCCAGAAACGGGGATTCAGGGCAGCGATCTGCATGGCCACGTCCTTGCCGATCTCCTCCACCTTCTCGGCGGGCAGGT